>CAZXNX010000047.1:0-11458 GCA_964642225.1 uncultured Solirubrobacteraceae bacterium
GCGCTGCGCCGGGCCGCCGCCCGCGCCTTCGCCAAGGGCGCCCCGCTGCGCGCCACCGTCACGGTGACGGCCAGGGACGCGGCCGGCAACGCGGGCACCGCCACGCGCGCCATCCGCCTGGCTTAGCCCGCCTCGGCCTCCGAGGGCGGTGTCGCGGGCGGGTGGGTGGGTTCCCATTCCACGGCGCCGCCGAGGCCCGCGGACTTGATGACCTTGAGGGAGAGCAGCGCGCACTTCATGCGGGTGGCGGAGATGTCGATCCCCAGCAGCTCAAGCACGAAGTCGCGATCGAGCTGCACGAGGTCGTCGACCTTCATCCCGATGATCTCGTCGGAGGCCATCGAGGCGGACGCCTGGCTGATCGCGCATCCGTGGCCGGAGAAGCGCACGTCCTCCACGACGCCGTCGTCGGAGACCTTGAGCTGGACCTTCAGCTCGTCGCCGCACAGCGGGTTGGTGTCCTGGTACTCCAGGTCGGGCGCGTCGAGCTCCCCCCAGTGGTGGGGGCGCTTGTAGTGGGCGAGGATCTCCTCGCGGTACAGGTCGTCCATCAGGCAAAGACCTTTCGCACGTCGTGGAGGCCCGCGATGAGCGCGTCCACGTCGCTGCGCGCGTTGTGGACGGCGAAGGAGGCGCGGGTGGTGGCGCCGACGCCGAGCACCTTCATGAGGGGCTGGGCGCAGTGGTGGCCGGCACGGACGCACACGCCGGTGCGGGCCACGATCTCGGCCACGTCATGGGGGTGGGCGCAGTCCATCGTCCAGGAGACGAGCGCGCCGCGGCGATCGGCGTCGGGCGGGCCGTAGACCTGCAGGCCGGGGACCTCCGCCAGGCGCTCCAGCGCGTAGGCGGTGAGGTCGCGCTCGTGGGCGCGGATCGCGTCGATGCCCAGTTCCCGCACGAAGGCCACGGCGGCGCCCATGCCGGCGGCCTCGGCGATCGGCGAGGTGCCCGCCTCGAACTTCCAGGGCAGCTCGTTGTAGCGCGAGACGTCGAAGTCGACGGTGGAGATCATGTCGCCGCCCGACAGGAACGGGGGCATCTCCTCCAGCAGCTCGCGGCGGCCGTGCAGGATGCCCAGGCCCGTGGGGCCGTAGGCCTTGTGGGCCGTCCAGACGTAGAAGTCGGCGTCGATCTCGCCCAGGCGCACCGGCAGCTGCGGCACGGCCTGCGACCCGTCGACGAGCACGACGGCGCCGGCGGTGTGGGCGCGGCGCACGATGTCGGCGATCGGGGTGATCGTCCCCATCACGTTGGAGACGTGGGTGCACGCCACGAGCTTCACGCGGCCGGTCGCCAGGTGGGCGTCGAGCACGTCGAGGTCGAGCATGCCCTCGTCGTCCAGGGTCACGTAGGCCAGCTCGGCCCCGGTCGCCTGGGCGAGGATCTGCCACGGCACGATGTTGCTGTGGTGCTCCAGGTGGGTGAGGACGATCAGGTCCCCGGCGGTGACGTTGGACCGGCCCCACGCGTACGCCACGAGGTTGATCGCCTCGGTGGCGTTCTTGGTGAACACCGTCTCCTTCACGGTCGAGCCCAGCCAGGCCGCGATCGACTCGCGCGCGCCCTCGAAGGCGTCGGTCGCCTCGACCGCCAGCGGGTACACCCCGCGGTGCACGTTGGCGTTGTGGTGGGCGTAGTGCTCGGCGATCGCGTCGATCACCGACAGCGGCTTCTGCGACGTGGCGCCCGAGTCCAGGTAGACGAGGCCCTCCCGCTCCAGGACGGGGAACCGGTCCGCGACATCCAGCTGGGTGGCGGTGGCGCTCATCGGGGCTAGGCCTTGGCCGCGACCTCGCCGGTGATCCACCCGTAGCCGTCGGCCTCCAGCTTGTCGACCAGCTCGGGGCCGCCCTCGTGGACGATGCGCCCGTCGAACAGGATCGACACGCGCTCGGGCTGCACGAGGTGCAGGATGCGCTGGTAGTGGGTGATGATCAGGACGCCCATGTCGGACGTCTTGGCGACCGTGTTGACGCCCTCGGCGACAACGTTGAGCGCGTCGATGTCCAGGCCCGAGTCGGTCTCGTCCAGGACGGCCATGGTCGGGTGCTGGAGGGCGAGCTGCAGGATCTCCAGGCGCTTCTTCTCGCCGCCGGAGAACCCGTCGTTGAGGTAGCGGGAGGAGAACTCCTTGGGCACGTTGGTCAGCGCCATGGCCTCCTGCACCGTCTTGCGGAACTCCTTCAGGGAGATCTCGCTCTCGCCGCGCGCCTCGCGATGGGCGTTCATGACCATCCGCAGGTACTTGGTGATCGTCACGCCGGGGATCGCCACCGGGTACTGGAAGGCCATGAAGAGGCCGAGCCGGGCGCGCTCGTCCGGGTCCAGCTCCGTGATCGGCGTGTCGCCGAAGGTGATCGAGCCCGAGGTGACCTCGAGCTGCGGGTTGCCCATGATCGCGTTGGCGAGGGTGGACTTGCCGGAGCCGTTGGGGCCCATCAGCGCGTGGATCTCGCCCTGCTTCACGGTCAGGGTGAGGCCCTTGAGGATCTCCTTGTCGCCGGCGGCGACGTGGAGGTTGTCGATAACGAGGTCGGGCATCAGTGAGGTCTTCTCGGGTCGGGGGTTCAGTGCACCGACGGCTAGGCCGCGGCGCCGCTGATCGGTTCGGGGGTGGGCGCGCGGACCTTGAAGTCCACGAGCTCGGCGAGGGTGGTGCGCTGCAGCGCGCCGTGGACGGCTCCCTGCACGCGGGTCCACAGGACCTTGGTCCCGCACGCCTCGCCGCGGTCGCTCATGTGCGAGCACATCACGCGACCCTCGGCGTCGTCGAAGAAACAGTCCATCGGGGCGATCGAGCCCTCCAGGGCAAGGATCGCCTCGTCCATCGAGATCTCATCCGCGGGCCGGGCCAGGCGGTAGCCGCCGTGGGCGCCGCGGGTGGACTCGACGAGGCCCTGCTTCTTGAGCAGGGCGACGATGCGCTCCAGGTACGCGAGCGGCAGATCCTCGGCCTCGGCGATCGACTTCAGCGCCACCGGGTGGGCCGGATCGGCGGCCTGCTGCCGACCGAGCTCGATGAGCAGCCGCACCCCGTATTCGGCCTTCGTGGTGAAGATCATGGGGCAAATCCTACCTGATGGGTCGGTTAAGGCCCGTCGCGCCGCCGCACACGAGCGCGGCGCAGGCCCTACGATCGACCGCGACTGTCCCCGCTATCCCACTCTGGAGTTACTGCATGATTGCTTCTTTCGGTCAGGGCGAAGTGCTGCTCGACATGCTGATGATCTTCGCGTTCATCATCTGGTTCTGGCTGCTCATCACCGTCTTCTCGGACCTGTTCCGTGACCACTCGCTGTCGGGCTGGGCGAAGGCTGCCTGGATCATCTTCGTGATCATCGTCCCGTACCTGGGCGTGTTCATCTACCTGATCGCCCGCGGTCACGGGATGCAGGAGCGGGCCATCGCCCAGCAGAAGGCGGCCCAGGCCTCCTTCCAGGAGTACGTGCAGGAGACGGCCGGCACCACCACCGCCGACCAGCTCGCCAAGCTCGGCCAGCTGCACGACAAGGGCCAGCTCACCGACGAGGAGTTCGCCGCGCAGAAGGCCAAGATCCTCGCGGCCTAGTTCGTCCCCGGGGCCTGGGTTCGCCCAGGCCCCGAGCAGGGCGCCGCACCGGCGGCCGTGACGATATGCTCCGCGGCGTGACCCCCATCGCCATGAGCTACGCCGCCACGGTGACGATCGCCTTGGTCGTCGTCTTCTTCGTCGTCTTCCCCCTGCTCGTCCAGGGCCTCCTCGGGGTGGCGGGTTCCATCGCCGCCGGCGAGAAGCGCGCCAACGACGAGTACGAAGAGCAGATCACCGCCCGTAAGTGACGTATCGGGCTGGCGCCCGATACGACTGCGAGCAACGGCTGGCGCCGTTCTCGCGGGCCAGGAGCCGCTCCGGCCGTTAGGGGCGGGTCGCTCTTTCCAAGAGGAAGACGAACGACGTGAAGGCGTCGCCGGTGCTCTGCTGCAGGCCGATCTCGCAGGTGCGGTTGCTGCACAGCGCCGCGTCGTGGTGCGTGCCCGCGAGCTCCGCCGCCTCGGCGGCCAGCGCCGCCGCCGGCAGCTCCGGGTGGAGCATCCCGCGATCGCCGGCCATGCCGCAGCAGGTGGCGGAGATCGGCACGTCGACCTCATCGGCCAGGTGGGCGGCCAGCGCCTCCAGACGATGGTCCAGGCCCAGGTGGCGGCTGGAGCACGGCGGGTGCACGGCCACGCGTCCGACCCGGCGCGGCTCGGGCAGCCCCTCGAGCAGCTCGTCGTGGGCCCAGGCGATCGAGTCCATCAGCACGGGGCGGCGGGCCTCGTCGATGGTCGGCAGCACGTCCTCGTAGAGCCCCAGGGCGCAGGAGGTGGCGTCGATCACCAGGGGCAGGCGCCCGCCGTCCGTCCAGCGGTCGATGGCCGCGGCGGTGGTGGCGACCATGTGCGCGTGGCCGTCGGCGTACCCCTTGGAGCTCCAGGGGGTGCCGCAGCAGTGACCGCCCACGTCCGGCGGGATCCACAGTGGCTTGCCGGCCCGGGCCGACACGGCCACCAGGGCGGCGGGCAGGTGCTGGTCCTCCCCGGCGCCCTGCGGCGCCCCGAAGATGCGGTTGATGCAGGCGGGCAGGTACACCGCCGCGGCGCCCTCGCGGGCGGTCACGGGCAGGGTGGCCGGCGCCGGTGACGGCATGTTCTCGGGCCACGAGGGCACGAGCTCGTCGCTCACCAGCGAGCGGACCACCTTGATCACCGAGGCGGCGGCCCGGCCCGACCCGACGTGGCCGGCCTTCAGCCCGGCGCGCGCGCCCTTCTCGACCGTCGCCCACTGCTTGGCGGCGCCCAGCGCCACCCGCTCGGCCCGCTCGGTGTGCTCGCGCGAGCGCAGCTCCTTGACCATCGAGCCGGTGTCGATCCCCAACGGGCAGGCGAGCTTGCAGATGCCGTCGGCCGCGCACGTCTGCAGCGCGTCGTACTCGTACTCGTCGAGCAGCGCGCGCTGGACCGGGGAGCCGGGCGCCTGGCGGGCCATCTCACGGCGCAGGACGATGCGCTGGCGCGGGGTCACCGTCAGGTCGCGGCTCGGGCACACCGGCTCGCAGAAGCCGCACTCCACGCAGGTGGTGGTCGCCTCCTCAATGGCCGGGGAGGTCTTGAGGTCGTGCAGGTGCACGCCGGGATCGCGGTTGAGGATGATGCCCGGCCCCAGGATCCCGTCGGGATCGGCCAGCGCCTTGAGCCGCCACATCATGTCGGTGGCCTTGGCGCCCCACTCGCGCTCGACGAACGGCGCCATGTTGATGCCGGTGCCGTGCTCGGCCTTCAGCGAGCCGTCGTACTTGTCGAGGATCACGTCGACGAGCTCGGCCATGAAGGCCTCGTAACGCTCGACGTCGGCCGCCTCCCCCATCACCGGGGTGAGCATGAAGTGCAGGTTGCCCGCCGACGCGTGGCCGGCGACGCCGGTGAGGAACCCGTGCTTGCCCAACAGCTCGCGGATGTCCTCGGCCGACTCGGCCATGCGGGCCGGGGGCACGCAGACGTCCTCGACGATGAGCGAGGAGCCGGGCGGGCGCAGGCGGCCGACGAGGCCGTGCAGCCCCTCACGCACCGTCCAGGCCAGCTCGATCTGGTGGGGGTCGCGCGTGAAGTCGATGTCGCGGATCAGCTCGTGCTCACCGAGGATCTCCTGCGCCTGGGCGACCAGCACGTCCAAGGCCGCGTCGTCGTCGGCGCCGAACTCGATGAGCAGCGCGGCGGACTCCAGCGGCAGCTCGCGCCAGCTCTCAGGCGTCCCGGCGATGGAGTGGCTGGCCACCATCAGCGCCGGGGCGACCATCAGCTCCACCGCGGTCGCGCCGGCGGCGACGAGCGCGGTGACGGGCGCCGTGGCCGACGGGATGTCGGGGAAATGCACCCAGGAGACGGTGGTGCGGCGCGGGACCGGGACCGTCTCGAAGACCGCCTCGGCGGTGAACGCCAGCGTCCCCTCCGAGCCGACCAGGAGCCGGCGGAAGATCTCCACGGGCTCGTCGGCGTCGAGGAAGGCGCACAGGCGGTAGCCCGTGGTGTTCTTGATCGAGAACTTGCGGCGGATCCGGTCGCACAGCTCGCTGTCGGCGCGGATCTCGTCGCGCAGGTCGGCCAGCCCCTGGGCCAGGACGGGCTCCTGGAGCGCGAAGCGCTCGGCGGCGTCGGGGGCGGCGGTGTCGATCACGGTGCCGGAGGCCAGCACGAAGGTCATCGCGCGCACGGTCGAGTAGCTGTCGGCCACGATGCCGCAGCGCATGCCGCCGGAGTTGTTGGCGATCACGCCGCCCACGGTGGCGGTGTCGGAGCTGGCCGGGTCGGGGCCCAGCCGCGTCCCGTGGCGGGCCAGCACGCGGTTGACGTAGCCCAGCTCGGTGCCGGGGCGCACGCGCGCGGTGCGGCCCTCGTCCTCGACGGTGACGCCGCGCCAGTGGCGGCGCACGTCGAGCATGATGCCGTCGCCCTGGCTCTGGCCGTTGAGGCTCGTGCCGGCCGCGCGGAAGGTGATGGGGATGTCGGTGCGCCGGGCGAAGCCGAGCAGGGCCGCGACCTCGCCGGCGGTGCGAGGCTGCACCACGACCTGCGGGAAGCGGCGGTAGGGGCTGGCGTCGGAGGCGTAGCGCACCAGGTCGGTGACGCGGGTGAGCAGGCGGTCCTCCCCCACCAGCGCGGCCAGCTCGCTGCGCAGCGGCTCGGGCGTGCCGGCCGCCAGGGCGTCGGGCGCGCGGTCGGGGGCGGGCTGCTCGGCCTCCCCGGCCGGCAGGATCCGTTCGGTGCGGGGGGCGAGCAGCGCCATCAGAAGATCGACATCCCCGGCGCGACGGGCACCTCGACGAGCGAGGCGACCGGTGAGGCGATCGCCTGGCGCAACTGCTCGCGCAGGTCCTCTGGGCCCGTGGCGTGCTGGGTGGCGACGCCGTAGCCGGCGGCCACGCCGGCGACGTCCAGGGCCGGAAGGTCCAGGCCGGGCGCGCCCTCGACGTTCTCGATCGACGCGAACCACTTGAGGATCGCGTACTCGGCGTTGCGCAGGACCAGGAAGGTCACCGGCACGTCGTAGGCCACGGCGCTCCAGAACGCCTGGATCGCGTACTGGGCCGAGCCCTCGCCGACCACGCAGACCACCGGGCGATCGGGCTGGGCGAGCTGCACGCCGACCGCGGCGGAGAGGCCGAAGCCCAGCCCGCCGCCGGCGCCGAAGTAGTAGCTGCCGGGCTGCGACAGGCGGATGCGATTGCGCACGGCCATCGTGGCCGACGGCGCCTCCAGGACGATGATCCCGTCGGGCGGGAACACGTCGGCGAGCACATCCATCACGGCCGAGGCGTTGAGCGGGTCCGACAGCTCCATCGGGTCGGCGACCGGCCGCGGCGGGTGCGCGCGCGGCGGACGCTGCTCCGGGGAGAGCTCGGCGAGCAGGGCGTCGAGGGTGAGCGCGACGTCGGCGACGATCGCGTCGCCCATGGGCGCCCGCGACGCCTCGTCGGGGTCGCTGGTCACGGCGATCAGCCGCGAGCCCTCGGGCAGCAGCGGCCCGGGGAGGTTCGGGTAGTACGGGAAGACCGAGCTGCCGAGGACGACGATCAGGTCGTGGCCGTTCAGCGTCTCCCCCGCGGGGCCGATGGCCGGGGGCAGGACGCCGACGAAGTGCGGGTGGCTCTCGGGGAAGCCCAGCCGCCCGCCGCCGGGAGCCGGCGAGGCCCACACCGGCAGGGAGAGGCGCTCGGACAGCTCGATCGCCGCGTCCCAGCCGCCGGAGGCATCCACGTCGGGGCCGCACACGAGCACGGCGTTGTCGGCCGCCTGCAGCGCCGCGGCCAGCTCGCGGATCGCGGCCGGGTCGGCGGTGGCGCGGCCGCCCACCGTGCGGGAGATCGCGTGCTCGGCGGCCGCCTCGTCGACCTCCACGTCCCAGTCGTCCATGGGGATGGAGACGAAGGTGGGCCCGACCGGGGCCAGCGCGGCCAGGTGGGTGGCGCGGGCGATCGCGTGCGGGACGTCCTGCGCGCGCGGCGGCTCGTAGCTCCACTTCACCAGGGGGTGCGGCATGCGGATCGCGTCGCGGTTGGAGAGGTTGGCCTGCAGCGTCATGAGGCCGCGGACCTGGTTGCCGGCGGTGATCACCAGCGGGGTCTTGTTGGCCTGGGCGTTGAAGATGGCGCCCATCGCGTTGCCCACGCCCGGGGCGGTGTGCAGATTGACGAGGGTCGGGCGGCCGCTGGCCTGCGCGTACCCGTCGGCCATCCCGACGACCGCGGCCTCCTGCAGGCCGAGGATGTAGGTGAAGTCCGAGGGGAAGTCCTGGAGCATCGGCAGCTCGGTCGATCCGGGGTTGCCGAAGATCGTCGTCATCCCCTGACGGCGCAGGAACTCGAAGGTCGTGTCACGAACGGTGGGCATTGCCGGACCCTAATCGAAAGCGGTACAGGGGTGTCCGCACACGCGGTGGCTATGAGCCGCGCACACCGTCCGCTCCCACGGCTTCTCCGGAGACGATCAGCCGGCGTGCGGCCTCCAGGTCGTCGAAGCCGCCGATGGACAGGGCGCCGCGCACGATGCCGTCCTGGAGGTAGTGCACGGCGAAGGCGCCGTCGTCCATCGACCCGGTCACGACCTCCTCGTCCCATGCGTGCGCGGGCCCGACGTACTCCAGCGACAGCCAGTCGGCCAGGTCGGAGAAGAAGTAGGGGACCGTGGCGTACGGCTCGGCGTGGCCGAGCATGACGCGGGCCGCGTGGGCGCCCTGCTGCTCGGCGTGGTCCTCGTGCTCGACCCGCATGGGGCCGCCGTGCACGACCGACTCGTACTCGCAGATGTCGCCGGCGGCCAGCACGTCGCGCGCGGTGGCCGTGCGCAGCGCCGCGTCGCACCGCACCCCGCCCAGCGGCCCCAGCTCGAAGCCGGCGCGCCGCGCGAGCATGACGTCCGGGCTGGCGCCCACGCCGCAGACGACGAGGTCGGCCGCCAGCTCCAGGCCGCCGCCGGTGAGCACCCCGCTCACCCGGTCGGCCACCGAGGCGAACATCGCCACCTCGTCGGCGCCGACGAAGGTCACGCCGTGGTCCTGCAGCACGCCGCGGACCCAGCGACCCACCACCGGGCCGAACCCGCGCTCCAGCGGCTCGGCCTCCTGGGTGAGGATCGTGACGTCGAGCCCCATCTGGGTGAGCGAGGCGGCCGTCTCGCACCCGAGGTAGGAGCCGCCCACCACCACGGCGCGCCGCATCCCCTCGGCGTCGGCGCGGATGGTGTCGGCGTTGCCCAGCGCGCGGATGTAGTGGATGCCGTCGTGCTGGGCGCCCTCGACGGTCAGCCGGCGCACGGTGGCGCCGGTCGCCAGGAGGGCCTGGCCGTAGCCGACCTCCTCCTTGGTCGACAGGGTCGCCGTCACGGCCACCGGGTCGAGATTCATGACGCTGGTGCGGGTCAGCAGCTCGACGTCGTGCTCGTCGTACCAGGCGGCGGGCAGGACCAGCGCGTCGTCGCGGGAGGACTCCCCGCGCAGGTACTCCTTCGTGGCCGGCGGGCGGTGATACGGCGGGTCCAGCTCACGGCCGACCAGGAGGATGGAGCCCTCGGCGCCCTCCTCACGGAGCGTCCGGGCGGCGCTCGCCGCGGCGATGCCTCCCCCGACGAGGAGATGGTCGACCTGCCGCGTGGGAGCCATGCGGGAAATCTACCCCCGGCGGGTCGGGCGCTCAGTACTGCGTGGGCGGCGGCGCGCCCGGGCGCCCGCCGTAGCCGCCCGGGGGCGGGCCCGAGGGCGGGCGGTTCTGCTGGTCCATGATCAGGCGCGCGATGCCGAAGAGCATCACGATGACCCCGATCACCAGCAGGATCACGCCGACCACCTGGATGTCCACGCCCGCGAGCGTGGCGGTGACGGCGTACTTGAGGATGGCGCCGACGGCCATCAGGAACAGTCCCAGTCCGATCATCGTGGGGCGCAGCATAGAGGGGCGCCCGGTCGGCGGTGCAACACTCTGAGGCCATGCACCTGTCGCCCGCCCAGCCGTTCGAGGAGCGTGCCCCGCTCGGCGTCGCCGCCGTCCAGGAGCTCGGCGAGCGCGTGCGCGCGAGCGTGCGCAGCGGCGTGCAGCTCTCCGACACCGCGCTGGACCTCGTCCTGGACACCCTGCTGGCGGGCGGGCACCTCCTCGTGGAGGACCATCCCGGGGTGGGCAAGACGCAGCTGGCCCGCAGCCTCGCGGCCAGTCTCGGCGGCCGCTTCTCCCGCGTGCAGGCGACCGTCGACCTGCTGCCCTCCGACATCGTCGGCACCTCGATCTGGCACGCCGAGACGGCGAGCTTCGAGTTCCGCCCCGGCCCCGTGTTCGCCAACGTGGTGCTCGTCGACGAGCTCAACCGCGCGACCCCCAAGACGCAGTCCGGCCTGCTGGAGGCGATGCAGGAGGGACAGGTCACCGTCGACGGGGCGACCCGCGACATCGAGGCGCCCTTCCTCGTCATCGCCACCCAGAACCCGACCGCCGGCTACGACGGCACGTATCCCCTGCCGACCGCCCAGCTCGACCGCTTCCTGGCCCGGATGTCCCTCGGCTACCCGAGCGAGGACCAGGAGCTCACGCTGCTGCGCGAGCGGCCGGAGCCGGCGATGGTGGCGGTCAGCTCCCCGCAGGAGCTCCTGGCCGCCCAGGAGGCGGTCGCCTCCCTGCACACCGCCGAGTCCGTCCTGCGCCTCGTCGACGCCCTGCTGGCCGCCACCCGCGAGCATCCGCTCAGCGCCGCCGGGGCCAGTTCGCCCAGCGTCCCCCGCGTTGACCGGTACGCTCCCTCCACGGAGAGCAGCAGCAGCGCGGAAAAGAAGGACGCAAGCAGCCAAAGCACCGCCCAAACTGCCAGGTCCAGCACCGTGATCGGGAACCACTCCGCAGCCACTTGCAGCCCAAGGCTTTCAGAGATCGTCTGTCCGGCGTATTCCCAGCCCCCGTTGACTATCCCGTTAACCATCATCAGCAGCACAACCACCCACTGCAAGCGCCGGTCTTCCCGCAGCAGCCGGAAGGAAAGGCGAATCGTCTCCGCGAGCGTCGGCACCTGCGATGGCCACATGAACCCCGCCGGCAGAGCCGGTGGCGTCGACGGTGTTGAAATGTCGTCATCCATCATCGTGTAGGTGCTTTCTCCCGCCTCGCGGGTCTGCTTCCCACAAACACACTAGCATAGAGCCGTGAAAACAAAACTGCGCCAGACCCGCCCGTGGTAAGTCGTGTAATGTAAAGCTGGCCAAGCTCGTTGAAATCTCACGTGCTATACTTAGGGCATAGATTGTGAGGAACTGTGGACTACACGAAACGACTGACAATCGAGCCGGGAAAACGCGGCGGCAAACCCTGTATCCGCGGCATGCGGATAACGGTATACGATGTCCTAGGCTATCTCGCCGCCGGCATGACGGCGACCATGGCCAATGCCACCGGCGGCGCGCAGG
>CAZXNX010000048.1:0-7614 GCA_964642225.1 uncultured Solirubrobacteraceae bacterium
GCCGGTGGGGCAGCTCCCAGCGCACGCGGGCGGCCGCCGCCCGCAGCCCCTCCGGGGGCACCGCCGGCTCCTGCAGCAGCGACTGGATCAGCACGGCCCGCAGCCGGTCGGCCTCGCCGGCGCGCTCGGCCTGCTCGCGGGCGTAGCCCTCCGCCGACTCCGCCGACAGCTCGTCGATGTAGGCGAAGATCGACTCGGCCAGCCGGATGAGCGTCTCGGTCGACAGCCCGGCGGCGGCGCCCGCCTCGGCCAGGCGCCGCCAGGCCACCTTCGCGCCCACCCGGTAGGCGGCCAGGAGGGCGTCGAGCGAGCGGCCCTCGCGCACCTCGCCGCGCCCGAGCTCGACGTACACGGAGCGGCCGACCGCGCGGCCCACGCCGGGGTTGCGGGCCATCTCCTCGAACTGCAGCAGCGCCTGCTCGACCCCGCCCCGGACGATCTGCCCGAACTCGCCCTCCAGGGGGCGGCTGAACGACGGCACCTCCGCGCGGATCGCCTCGATCAGCTCGTCGGCCAGCGCCGGGAGCTGGGGTGCGAGCGCCGCCAGCGCCTCGTCGGGCAGCGCCTCCCACGGACGCTGGCCGGAGGGGACGGCGCCATCATTATCAGTCATCTGACAAATCCATGGGTACATTCTGGGTCATGTGACGAGTATAGGCCGAAACAGCGGGGTACTTTGACAATATGACCGCTTCCGTACCACCGCCGTTGCATGGCTGAGCGCGGCGCCGTCCCCGAGGTCGGCACCGTCCGCCGCCGCGCCCTGCGGGCGGTCGGCGCCTTCTTCACGCCGCTGGTGGCCGACGACTACCTGGAGCTCATCAACCCGCTGTGGTCGACCCAGGAGCTGCGCGGGCGCATCGTGCGCGTCGAGCAGGAGACGGCCGACGCGGCCACCGTCGTCATCCGGCCGGGTGCCCGGCACCGCAGCCCCCACCGGCCCGGCCAGTACGTGCGCGTCGGCGTCGTCGTGGGCGGCATCCACCATTGGCGGGCCTACTCGCTGACGTCCGACCCCGGCCGGCCCGACGGCTGCATCGCCATCACCCCCAAGCTCGTGGACGGCGGCACGGTGTCGCCCTTCCTCGTCCGCGAGGCCCAGGCCGGCACGGTCGTGCGGCTCGGCGGCGTCGAGGGCACGTTCGTCCTGCCCGACCCGCTCCCGCCCAAGCTCCTGTTCCTCAGCGCCGGCAGCGGCATCACCCCGATCATGAGCATGGTCCGCGCGCTCGACCGCCGGGGCGCGCTCACCGACACGGTGCTCGTGCACTCGGCCCGCCGCCCGGACGACGTCATCTTCGGCGCCGACCTGCGCGCCATCGCGCTGCGCCATCCCGGCTTCACGCTCCACGAGCAGCACACCGCCTCGATGGGCCGCCTGACTCCCGGCGACCTCGACGACCGCTGCCCCGACTGGCGTGAGCGCACCGCCTTCGTCAGCGGGCCTGCCGCGATGCTCGACGACCTGCGCGCCCACTGGGCGGCGGCCGGCGGCGACCCGGCGCTCCTGCACATGGAGCGCTTCCAGCCGGCCGTCGGCTTCGGCATCGGGGACGGCGAGCACGGCGACGGCGGCACCATCCGCTTCACCGGCACGCCGATCGAGGCCCACAGCGACGGGTCGCAGCCGATCCTCGCCGCCGCCGAGGAGGCTGGGGCGACCATGCCCTACGGCTGCCGGATGGGGATCTGCCACACCTGCGTCGTGCGCCTCTGCGCCGGCTCCGTCCGCGACCTGCGCACCGGCGAGGTCCACGGACGCGAGGGCGAGATGGTCCGCACCTGCACGAACGCGCCCGAGGGCGCGGTCGTCATCGAACTGCCCAACGAACGAGGAAGACACCGCTGATGCCCACCATGATCGAAAGCCCGCTGTCCCGGCTCACGCCGCAGCAGCTCGAGGAGCTCGGCCGCGAGTTCGACGCCATCCACGACGAGGTCTACGCCGACCTCGGCGAGCGCGACCGCACGTACATCACCAGCATGATCGCCATGCACCGCCGGCTGGTGGTGCTGAGCCGCATCCTGTTGGCCGGCGCCTCCCGCTCCCGGCCCGCCTGGCTGGCGGGGACCGCCGCCCTGTCGGTGGCCAAGATCCTCGAGAACATGGAGATCGGCCACAACGTGATGCACGGCCAGTGGGACTGGATGAACGACCCGGACATCCACTCCTCCAGCTGGGACTGGGACTCGGCCTCGACCGCCGAGGCGTGGAAGCACTCCCACAACTACGTGCATCACACCTACACCAACATCCGCGGCAAGGACCGCGACCTGGGCTACGAGATCATGCGGATCGACCCGCATCAGAAGTGGTACCCGGTCTACCTGGCCCAGCCCTTCTACAACCTCATCCTCGCGGCGTTCTTCGAGTGGGGCGTTGCCTCGCACGACCTGGACTTCGAGGCGATCCGCAAGGGGGAGAAGTCCAAGGCCGCGCTCAAGCGCGAGCTGAAGGGGATGCTGCGCAAGGGGCGCCAGCAGGTGGTCAAGGACTACCTGGCCTACCCGGCGATCAGCGCGGCGATCGGCGCCGTGACCGGCGGGCGCACCGGGGCACGCGCCTCCTACAAGGCGACCCTCACCGCGAACTTCACCGCCAACATCGTGCGCAACGTGTGGGCCTACGCGATCATCTTCTGCGGCCACTTCCCCGACCAGACGTACACGTTCGACGAGGAGGAGGTCCAGGACGAGACCCGCGGAGGCTTCTACATCCGCCAGCTCCTGGGCTCGGCCAACATCGAGGGCAGCCCGCTCTTCCACGTCCTCAGCGGCAACCTCGGCTACCAGGTCGAGCACCACATCTTCCCCGACATGCCGAGCACCCGGTACGCGGAGATCGCCCCGCGCGTGAAGGACATCTGCGAGCGCTACGACCTGCCGTACAACACCGGCCCGTTTCTCACCCAGCTGGGCGCCGTGCAGCGCACCATCCTGCGCCTGGCCTTCCCCGGCGGGGAGCCGCGGCCCAAGCCGGGCCCGTACCGCGCCCAGGCCTTCGCCGAGCAGGCGTCGCCCGTGGCGCAGGTAGCCTGAGCGCATCGAGCATCTCGAACCGGCACAGCCCAGCGAACGCAAGTCGGCGCGCAAACTGGCGCGCGCGGTGGAGAGCGGTCGCGGCGTCAACGAGGCGCTGCGGTTCCTGGACTCCCGCCGTGACGACCCCGACGCCGACCGGCTCGCGCAGTCGCTGGCCTTCTTCCTCGTCGCCCGCTGCGAGTCCAGCCATGCGGGCTGGCGGGTCCTGCGCCAGGTGGTGGTCGACTCGGCCGCCGACGCGCCGTGGGAGAAGTGCGCGCGCCGCGCGGTCCCGCTCGTCAAGGACGACCTGCTCGACGTGCCCGAGGAGACGGGGCGCACGCCGCTCTCGCGGGCCCAGCACTTCGCCGCGCGGCGCCGGGCCGAGACGATCGCCCGCCACGTCGACCAGCAGGCGGTCCTCAAGGACCTCGGCCTGAAGGAGATCGGGCCCGTCAGCCCCGAGCGCTGGCAGGCCGCGCTGGCCAACGCGGTCACCGCCCGCTCCCGCGAGCAGGTCGCCCGCGCGGTCCAGCAGTCCCTCCTCGGTTAGCCAAGCGCCGGAAGAGCGAGCCTTCAGGCGAGCTCTTCCTGAAGGAACGCAAGGCCCCGGGCCGCAGCGTTCCTCAGCCGCCGGCGATGAAGCCCGGGCGGGGCAGCTTCTTCGGCGGCGGGTCGCCCGCCATCAGCTGGGGGACGGTGACGAGCTTGTACCCGCGCTTGCGCAGGCCGTGGATGATGCGCGGCAGCGCGGCGATGGTCTGCTCGCGATCGCCGCCGCCGTCGTGCATGAGGATGATGGCGCCGTGGTCGGCTCCGCGGATCGCCGCCTCGATGACGTTGCGGGTGCCGGGGCGCCGCCAGTCCTCGGTGTCCACCGACCACAGCACCGCGAGCATCCGCTTGCGGCGCAGGACCTTGACGGTGGTGTCGTTCATCACGCCGTAGGGCGGGCGGAACAGGCGCGGGCGCGGCAGCCCGAACTTGTGCAGCCACTCCACGGGGGTCCCGATCTGGTCGCGCTGGGCGGCCTCCTTGAGGCTGCCGAGGTTCGCATGGGACTCGGTGTGGTCGCCGATCACGAACCCCTCACGCGCCTGCCTGCGCACGAGCGACCGGTTGGCCCCCATCTGGGAGCCGAGCTCGAAGAACGTGGCCGGCGCCTTCTCGCGGCGCAGGATGCGCATGATCCGGGGCGTGTAGATGCTCGGACCGTCGTCGAAGGTCAGCGCGATCTCCTTGTGCTTCCTGCTGCCGCGGGTCACCCACGGGGTGTAGGTGAGGACGTGGTCGATCGCCTTGTCGCCCACCGCGGTCTGGCGGGCCAGCCGCCGCTGGGCGGGGGAGGGGCCGCTCGGTGTGGTCGTGGTGGTCCTCGCCGGGGTGGTGCGGGCCGGTGTCGTCGTCGCCTTCGGGGCGGTGACGGTCCGGGCGGCTGTGGAAGTGGTCGTCGTGCTCGCGGCCACCGACGGCCCGGGTGCGGAGCCCGGGTCCGAGAAGGGGGCGGCGATCAGCACCACCGCCGCGGCGATCGCCGCCACCACCACGATGAGCGCCGCGATCCGCTGGCGCCGAAGCCGGCGCCGCCGCCGGACGCGGTCGGCGTCACGGCGCACCAGGCGCTGGCCGTACGGGTCGTGGCGGTCGGGGTCGTCGAGCATGGTGGCGATAGGACTCCTTCGCCTGCGGCCGCCGTTTCCCTACCGGCGGTCGCCCTCGACCATACGCCTGACCCCGCCGCGCGGCGCTACCGGTTCTCGACCTTCTCGCAGTTGGCCATCTTGTCGCCACGGTCGGCGCGGGCGGTGTCGTAGCCGGGGCCGCAGTCGACCGTGTCCACACCGCCGCCGAGCACCATCACGTTGTCGTCACCGGTGCCGCCGCGGATCACGTCGACGTCGGCGCCGCCGCGGATCTTGTCGGCGCCGTCGCCGCCGTCGATCGTGTCACGGCCGGCGTCGCCCTGGATCTCGTCGTCGCCGGGGCCGCCGTCGATCGTGTCGGGGCCGCCGCCGCCGAGGAGGCGGTCGTCGCCCTCGCCGCCGAACAGCGAGTCCTTGCCGTTGGCGTTGGGCGTGGTGTCGCCCCACAGCAGGTCGTTGCCACCGAGGCCGTAGAACTGGTCGGGGCCGGTGCCGCCGAACATGACGTCGTCCTTCTCCGTGCCGTCCTTGCGCCCGCCGCGGTTGGAGGAGCGGTAGGGCTTGGTCACGTTCTCGACCTCGGACGACACGTGACTGGGGATGACGACCTCGCAGTCCTTCAGCGACTTGCGGTCACCGTCCTCCATCCACTGACGGCCCTTGCCGTCGGTCTCCTTGGTGTCGATGTAGACCGTGTCGTAGCCGGCGCCGCAGTCGACGACGTCGTCGGTCTGCAGGTCGTTGGCGTAGATCGTGTCGTCTCCGCCGCCGGCCGCGACCTTGTCGTGGCGCGGCCCGGAGTAGATGGTGTCGTCGCCGGCGCCGCCGTCGAGCTGGTCTTGGCCGAACGAGGAGCCGGTGCTGCCGACGAAGCCGTTGAGGATGTCGTCGCCGTCACCGCCGAAGAGCTTGTCGCCGCCGATGCCGCCGTTGAGCTTGTCGTCGCCGGCGTCGCCGTAGATGGTGTCCTCGCCGTCGCCGCCGTCCACGGTGTCGTTGCCCGCACCGCCGCGGACGGTGTCGGCGCCGAAGCCACCGAACACGTTGTCGTCGCCCGCGCCGCCGCCGGCCTTGTCGTCCGCCACGCCCGCGTCGATCGTGTCGTTGCCCGCGCTGCCGTCGATGGAGTCGCCGCCGGCGTCGCCGTAGATCGTGTCGTCGTCGGCCCCGCCGTTGATCTTGTCCTTGCCGGTGCCGCCGTCGATCGTGTCCTCGCCGGTGGAGCCCTTGATGCTGTCGTTCTGCTGGTCGCCGAAGAGCAGGTCGTTGCCCGCGCGGCCGTCCACCTTGTCATCGCCGTAGCTGGCGTGGATGGTGTCGTCGCCGCCGCCGCCGAAGATGTTGTCGGCCTTGGAGGAGCCGGTGAGGCTCCCGCCGGACGGATCCGCCCGGAGGGTCACGGCGAGCGCCGGAATGGCCAGCAGGGCACCGGCGACCGTGACGGCCGCGAGGATGGGGAGGACCGTCAAGAACTTGCGCATTGGGAAAAATGTAGCGGGAACACGGTGTGTTCGCGCCACTTTGGACCGGTCGGTGCCCGATTTCCGCACGGTGAAACGCGATCTGGCGCAGCGCCACCGGTACCTGGCGCATTCCCCGCCCGCGATCCGTCGCCGGGGCCGGACCGCGGCCTCCGTCCGTACGGGTGTGCCACCCTCTGGGGCGACGTCGCCGCCGCCCCGAGGCACCTCGCGGGCCGCCTCGTCCCCCGTTCATGGAGTCCATCCCCCTCACGCGCCTCATCTCCCCGCTGCTGGCCGTCCTGGCCGGGGCGCTCGCCGCGCTGCTGCTCGCCGCCTGCGGCTCGGGCGGCTCATCCGACGCGACGGCCGCGTCGACCGCGACGACGACCGCGGTACGGCACGTCACCGGGGTCAAGGACCGGCTCCCCCCGATCGACCCGCGCGACGCCCCCGCGATCGATGAGGACCCGGCCGGGGCCGCCGCCCACATCGCCCGGTACTGGGCCGGCTACCAGCTGCCCAGCGGCGACATCGTCGACCCGATCTACCAGCGCGGCGGCATCCGCTACTCCCAGGCGGAGTGGGCGTACGCCGCGCTGCATCTCGCCGCGCGGAACCCCGATCCGCAGCTCGAGGCGTTCGGCCTCGCCGCCGCCTCCTGGGTGGCGGCCCGCCCGCAGGTGCACCGCACGGGCCCGTCGAGCTTCGAGGACGCCGACATGGCCGGCGTGGCCGTCGACCTGCAGCGGATGACGCCGAGCCCCGCCCGCGACCGGGTGGCGGCGCGCGTGAAGCGGTGGCTGGCCCGGTACCGGCCGGCGCTGCTCTACGACGGCAAGTACCACACGAACAAGTCGCTGGTGGAGGCCGTCGGGGTGCTCGACATGCTCGACGCGGGCGTCAAGCTCCCCCGCGCCGCCCTGTTCCGGCGGCGGGCGATGGCCGTGATCGGCGACTCGATGCCGCAGGTGGCCCGGGCCTACACCGTCAGCACCCCGATGGGCGCCACGACGGTGCTGTCGGACCCGACCAAGAACCCGATCAGCTACCACGCGCTCACCCTCGCCTACGTGGCCCGGGCCACCCAGCTCCTCGGCCGCCGGACCCCCGTGGAGACGCGCCGCCTGCTCGTGCACATGGCGCGCGGCCTCGTCTACCTGACGGCGCCGGACGGCGACTCCGCGCAGTGGGGGCGCTCGCAGGCGCAGGCGTGGGCCTCGTCGCTGGGCGCCTACGGCCTGCGGGTGGCCGCCCCCTACGCGACGGCCCGCGAGCGCCCGCGCATGCAGGCCACGGCCGACCTGCTCCTGCGGCGCATGGAGCAGGCCTACCACCGCGGCCCCTACGGCCTCTACTACGTGCCCGCGTTCGCGGACCTGGACCGGTCCTACGTGGAGCCGCGCGGCGTGGACCCGTACGCCAACCTCGTCACCTACCTGCCGCTCGCCCTCAAGGGGCTGGCCTGGCTGCCCGACGCCCCCGCCCCC
>CAZXNX010000048.1:7714-11338 GCA_964642225.1 uncultured Solirubrobacteraceae bacterium
GTCGACTCCGCCGGGCCCGTCCTCATCTCGCCGCAGGGCCGCGCCTACCCCACCGCCGAGTCGGTGCGCACCACCCGTGGCGGCTCCGTCGTGCTGGGCGTGGCGTGGGTGCGCGACGGCACCGCCGTGGCCCGCGGCACCGTCAGGTACACGCCGCAGGGCGCCGGGGTGCGGATGACGACCAGCACCCCGCCGGCCGGGACCGACCTGCAGCTGTCGATCTTCGCGCGCGACCCCACGCTGGGCGCCGGCACCGTCCGCGACGGCGCGGCCCTGGCCCGGATCGGCCGCGGTCACGCCCGCATCGACCCGCGCAAGCGGTACGGCTCGGCCTACGACCGGGTGCAGCAGCGGGTGCTCGTGGACTACCCCGACGGGGCGCCGGCCACGGTCACGTACGGCCTGGCGCATGAGTGATCGCCCGGCGCTCTAGCCTGTGAGGTCATGCTCCGCACCGTGCTCCGCGCGAAGATCCATCGCGCCACCATCACCGACAGCGACCTGGAATACGTCGGCTCGCTGACCGTCGACCCGGACCTGCTGGACGCCTCCGGGATCGCCGAGTGGGAGCTCATCCACGTCCTGGACGTCAACAACGGCGCCCGCTTCGAGACCTACGTCATCCTCGGCGAGCGCGGCTCCGGCCAGATGATCGTCAACGGCGCCGCCGCCCGGCTCGTGCAGAAGGGCGACATCATCATCGTCGTCGCGTACGGCCAGCTCCAGGACGCCGAGGTGGCCGCCCACGAGCCGACGATCGTCTTCGTCGACGAGCGCAACCGCCCCGTCTAGCGCCCGACGGTCTGGCGGGCGGCCGACGTGCCGACGTTGCCGTTGAGGTCCACGGCGCGGACGTTGAGCGACACCGTGCCAGGCTTGGACGCCGCCGGCCCCCAGCTCAGCGTGTGCGGCCCGCGGCTGAGGGTGACGGTCCGCGTGGCCGCGGTCGTCCCCCCGCGCGCGACGCGCAGCGTGACCGTCGAGATCTTCGACAGGCGGATGCGCACCAGCGGGCTGCGGCCCACCTTGGCGCCCGACAGGGGGCGTACGCTGACCTTGGGGGCCTGCTTGAGGTAGGTGGTGAAGTGCTCGCCGGTGGTGCAGTAGCGCGAGGAGCTCGGCGCCCCGAACAGCTTCTCGCCCCGGGTGCGGTCGGTGTGCAGACGGTCGCACAGGCCGACGAGGAAGTCGCGCAGCAGCGTGTGGTAGCTCAGGTCAGACTCGGCGCCGCCCACCTCGTACAGCGACCAGGCGCCGGTGTCGGTGGCGCGGGTGTCGGAGCGGGCCTGTCGCTCGCCGGCCACGAACAGGGACGCGGCCGTCTTGTCGCCGGAGGCCTCGGCGTAGTCGTGCAGGCCGTTGAGCGACTGGATGAACGCGTTGAGGACGCGGGTGCCGGAGGCGAACGAATAGATGAGGTAGTGCGCGCCGAGCCTCGTCTTCACGCGCACGCCGGTGGGCGGGGGCTTGCGGAAGATGCCCAGGGCCGACCTGGCGACCTTGTAGTAGCTCTTGTCGTCCAGGCGGGTGGCCGCTCGCGCGAGCGCCTGGACCGCTGTGCCCTGGGCCATGCCGCTGACCCACGGCGGCGAGCCGCCGCCGAAGCGGAACTGGTACTCCCAGGCGATGCCGCCGGCCCGCTCGGTGGCCAGGGGGATGATCTCGCCCAGCAGCGTCTTGAGCTTCGGGTTGTAGCGCTTGCCCCCGGTCCACAGGGCGTTGGCCTTGCCGAAGGTGCCCAGCCACTGCAGCTGCAGGCCCTGGCCGGGATAGGACTGCCACTGGATGATGCTGCTGCCGAACTCGACGCGCTCGCCGTAGCCGAGCAGGCGGCCCTTGGTCCACCAGCTGCGGTTGCGCCGCACGGTGAGGAAGGCGAGCGGGGCGCGGCTGGAGGTGAGCTTGCCCGAGGCGGCCAGCGCCTCCAGGTTGCCGACCACGGCGGCCAGCTCGCTGCGGCGGCGCCCGGACAGCCGCTTGAGCGACGCCTTGGCGTCGGCGTAGTCCTGGCGGTACTTGTCGTAGGTGTCCTTGTCGATGCCCTTGCGCTGGTACATGCCCTGCAGCGCCCGGGTGACGGTGAGGCGCCGGGCGGCGGCCATGGCGTGGCCGGGCAGCAGGGCGGGACCTGCACCCGCGCGGGCGGCGGCCGCGTCGGCGGCGGTCGGGCGGATCGGGTCGGCGGGCGTCAGGAACGGGTCATGGCGCACGGAGACGCGCCCGTGATCGAGCACGAGAACCTGGGAGCCGGAGGCCGACGCGGACGCGGGGAGGACCCACAGTCCAGCGAGCAGTGCCGCGGCGACAACGACTTGCAACGGGCGGCGCACTGCACTTCAGGGTACGCAGGTCGCCGCCCCGGGGCCGCAATTCGGCGCCCGCCCCGCATCCGGCCTGGCGGCCGGTGCGGCCGGGAGATCGGCTGGCGCCGATCTCCCGTGGTGTCGCTCAGACGCCGCCGACCGGCTCCACGCGGAAGCCGCGGGTCTTGAGGAACAGGAACGTCGCCGTCTGCACGTCGAGCGTCCAGTTGGCGTTGGGCAGGCGACCGAGCTGCAGGTCCAGCCTGAGGTCGTTGCTCGCCTCCTGGCAGGTCAGCTTGCCGATCGTGTAGATCCAGTAGGGCCCGGCCTTCAGTCGCAGGGCGCCGATCATGTCGTTGTGCAGGACCCGGAACGAGCCCGGGCAGCGGGTGCCGGTGGTCGAGCCGCCGCCGCCGGTTCCTCCGCCGTCGCGGACCACCCGGAAGCCGACGCCGCCGCCGCGCGAGAACGTCGCCGTCTTGGCGTTGAGCGTCCACGGCTTGGGCAGCGGCGTGCGGTAGTTCTTGGTCAGGAAGAGGGCGAACTGGCGGTCGGCCTGGTCGCAGTTCAGCGAGCCGGTCTTCTTCGTGAGCTGGACCACGTAGTTGCCCGCGGGCAGCGACAGCGCGCCGATGCGGTCGTTGTGGCGCAGGGTGAAGTGGCCGGGGCAGGTCTTGCCGTTCGGCGGCGGCGGGGTCGGCGGGGTGACCGCCGGCTTGACCGTGAATCCGACCGCGCTGTTGCCGCGCTGGAAGCCGCTGCCCTTGACCTTCCAGCCGCCGGGGAGGACGCCGTCCCAGTCCTGCAGGAAGCGGGTGAACAGGCTGGACGCCTGCGAGCACGTCAGGCCGCCCGAGGTGGTGATCGTGTACGGGCCGGCCGGGAGCTTGAGCGTCCCGATGCGGTCGTTGTGGAGGACCTGGAACGTGCCGGGGCACGTCGCGGCCGTCTGCGCGGTGGGCGCGCCGGTGGCGGCGGTGGCCAGGCCGGTCGCGGCGCCGGCGGCCACGAGGAGGGTGAGCAGGGCGACGCGAAGCGAGGACATGACGGGCAGTGTGCCGCAATCGCACGCGGGGCGCGGCGGTTTTCCACCACCTCGCGGGCGGAGGGAGGGGGTACGATCCCGGCGTGCGGTCCGCTTCGCTGATCTGCCCGCCGGGACGCCCGTGATCGCTGGGCTGCTCTTCCTCGCGCCTGCGCTGCTCCTGGCCGTGCTGCTGCTGCTGCGCCGGTATCCCGGCGAGCGGCTGCTGCTGGCGCGGATCGCGCGCCCGCGCCGCCGGGTGCGCCCGGCGATCGCCGCCGCGCCGCGCCGCCGCGC
>CAZXNX010000049.1:0-6676 GCA_964642225.1 uncultured Solirubrobacteraceae bacterium
CTCCGCGCCCGCCAGCAGCTTGGCCGCGCCGATGCTGACAAGGCCCTCCGCGCCCATCACGGAGACCTCGCCCGCGGGCCACGACACGAAGAGGTCGGGCTCGTAGGCGCGGCCGTTCATCACGTAGTAGCCGGCGCCGTAGGCCTTGCGCACCACCACGGTGATCTTCGGGACAGTGGCGTTGGCCACCGCGTAGAGCATCTTGGCGCCGTGGCGGATGATGCCGCCGGCCTCGACCTTGGTGCCGACCATGAAGCCGGGGACGTCCTGCAGGAACAGCAGCGGGATCCCGTAGGCGTTGCAGAGGTTGACGAACCGCGCGGCCTTGTCGGCGGAGTCGTTGTCCAGGATGCCGCCGAGGTGCTTGGGCTGGTTGGCCACGATGCCGCACGGACGGCCGCCGAAGCGGGCGAAGCAGGTGATGATCGTCTTGGCGAACTGGGGCTTCATGTCGAAGTACACCCCGTCGTCGACGATGCGCCGGATGATCTCGTACATGTCGTGCGGCTTGCGGTTGGACTCCGGCAGCACGTCCAGCAGCTCCTCGTCGGCCCGGTCGATCGGGTCGGCGCATTCCACGATCGGCGGGGCCGCCCCGTTGTGGGAGGGCATGTACGACAGGTACTGCTTGATGCGCTCGATGCACTCCTCGTCGGAGCCGACCTCCAGGTCGCCCACGCCCGACTTGCGGCAGTGCACGCGCGAGCCGCCCAGCTCCTCCTGGGTGACGTCCTCGCCGACCGCGGCGCGCACGAGGTGCGGGCCGGCCAGGGCCATCGACCCGCGCCCCTTGACCATCGGGACGAAGTCGGCCAGGCCGGGGATGTAGGCGGTGCCCGCGGCGCACGGGCCCATGAGGGCCGCGACCTGCGGGATGACGCCGCTCATCACGACCTCCTCGCGGAACAGGTGGCCCGAGCCGGCGAAGAGGGAGCCGACGGCCTCCTGGATGCGCGCGCCGGCGCTGTCCAGCAGCCAGACGAACGGCATCCGCTTGGTCAGGGCCAGGTCACGCAGGCGGGTCACCTTCTGCTCGCCGGTCATGCCCATCGACCCGGCCATCACCGTGAAGTCGTAGGCGCACACCGCGACCATCCGGCCGTCGACCTTGCCGTAGCCGGTGATGACGCCGTCGGCCGGGGCCTCCTTGTGCTCCAGGCCGCGCACCGAGTAGTGGATGCCGGCGTGGATGCCCATCTCGCTGAAGGTGCCCTCGTCCAGGAGCAGCGCGAGGCGCTCGCGGGCGGTCAGCTTGTCGGCCTCGTGCTGGCGGGCGATGCGCTCCTCCCCGCCCCCCAGCGCGGCGGCGGCGCGCCGGGCGTGCAGCTCCTCCACGAGCGGGCGCAGGATCGATGCGGGCGGGGTCTGGGCGTCGGCGGACATGGCTACTGGCCCTTCCATTCGGGGTCGCGCTTCTCGAAGAAGGCCTTGACCCCCTCCTGGATGTCATCGGTGGTGAAGGCCAGCGCGAGCTGGCCGCGCAGGTACTCCAGCGCCTCGGCGAGGGCGAGGTCCTGCTGGCGGTGCATCGCGTCCTTGCCCATCTTCATGAGGACGGGGGACTTGGCGGCCAGGCGCGCGGCCCAGTCGGCGACGGCCGCGTCGAACTCCTCGGCCGGCACGACCCGGTTGACGATGCCGATCCGCTCGGCCTCCTGGGCGCTGATGCGGTCGCCGAGGAGCAGCAGCTCGTTGGCCTTCTTGCGCCCGACGTTGCGGTAGATCAGCGCCATGATCATGAAGGGGAACACCCCGACGTTGATCTCGGGCGTGCCGAAGGTGATGCCGTCGCGGGCGATGATGAGGTCGCAGGCCAGCGCCACGCCGAGCGCCCCGGCCAGCACGTGCCCGTTGGCGGCGCAGATCGTGGGCTTGCCCAGCCCGCCGATGAGCTGGAACAGCCGCGGGAAGCGCTCGATCCCGAAGTACTTGTGGATGATCGGCACGTCGGCGGCGAACCCGCCGAGGTTGCCACCGGAGGAGAACACCTTCTCGTGCGTGGAGGTGAGCACCACACACCGCACCGCGCCGTCGTCGCGCGCCGCCGTGAAGGCCGCGATCAGGTCGTCCAGCACCTCGTCCGACAGCGCGTTGCGCGTCTCGGGCTGGTCCAGGGCGATCGTGGCGACGCCGTCGGCGATCGCGTAGGTCAGCGTCTCGTAGCTCATCGCTCGCTCACTTGGCCTTGATGGAGTCCAGGGCCATGTCGCAGGCCTTGCGGACCGCGTCGCCCTGATCGGGGGTGGACTGGCATTCCAGCTGCCAGGTGGCGCCGCCGATCGAGAAGACCCACTCCTCGTTGGCGGTGTTCGTGCCGTCGACGGTGGTCGCCGTCTTGAAGGTCGCCATGTCGATCCCCGAGCGCGTGCGCAGGCTCACCGCCGAGGCGGGCACGCCGTTCTGCGTGGCGAAGCTGACCGTCGAGGCCTTGAGCATGGCGGGCGAGTTGGCCTCGCGCGTGGCGAACTGCCGCACGGCGATCAGGTTGTTGTCGTCCAGCCCGACGAGCGCGCGGACCTTGCCCTGCGTGTTGGCGACGTCGACCTTCTTGACGCTGAACGAGTCCGGGTAGTCGAAGGTGAACCCCACGTCCGCCTGGTCCAGCGTCTTGGTGGTGTCCCCGACGCTCACCGAGCCGCCGCAGCCGGCGATGAGGAGGGCGGCGCCGGCGGCCGCGAGGGCGAGTGGGATGCGCATCGCGCGGATGCTAGTGCGAGCGGCCGCAGGCCGTCGTCTCATCGAAAGTAGGAAGTGCCACTGTTTACTTTCAGGCGGGTGACCGGTAGCGTCCGCCCGACCCGGAACCCGTTCAGGAGCACCACACCATGGCCAGCACCGCCGACGTCCTCAAGCCCGACTTCGAGGCGAGCAGGAAGCACTTCATCTTCACCGAGGACCACGACCGGCTGCGCGAGTCGATCCACGCGTTCGTCGTCAAGGAGCTCGCTCCCCACGCCGAGGAGTGGGAGGAGACGACCTTCCCCGACTCCGTGTTCCCGCGCATGGGCGAGCTGGGCTTCCTGGGCCTCTCCTTCCCCGAGGAGTACGGCGGCCAGGGCGGCGACTACTTCGCCAACCTCGTGCTCGGCGAGGAGATGACGTACGCCAACAGCGGCGGCCTGGCCATGGGCATCGCGGTCCACACCGACATGGCGACGCCGCCGATCAACATCTTCGGGACCGAGGAGCAGAAGCAGGAGTACCTGGCCCCCTGCATCGCGGGCACCAAGATCTCCAGCCTCGGCATCACCGAGCCGGACGCCGGCTCCGACGTGGCGGGCATCAAGACCCGCGCGGTCAAGGACGGCAGCGACTACGTCATCAACGGCAGCAAGACGTACATCACCAACGGCCACCGCTCGGACTTCATCGTCCTCGTGACCAAGACCGACGTCGACGCCGGCTACGACGGCTTCACGCTCTTCCTCGTCGACATGGACCTCCCCGGCGTCATCCGCGAGAAGAAGCTGCAGAAGCTCGGCATGCACTCCTCCGACACGGCGCTGCTGGCCTTCCAGGACGTGCGCGTCCCGGAGACCGCGGTCCTCGGGCAGGTCGGCAAGGGCTTCTACCACATCATGTGGGAGCTCCAGGGCGAGCGGCTCATCGGTGCCGCGGGCTCCGTCGCCGCGGCCCAGCACTGCATGGAGCGCACCCTGCAGTACGCGCTGGAGCGCCAGGCGTTCGGCCGGCAGATCGGCAAGTTCCAGGTCATCCGCCACAAGTTCGCCGAGATGGCGACGAAGATCGAGGCGGCCCGCCAGCTCGTCTACATGACCGCCTGGCGGTTCAACAACGGCGAGTACCCGGTCCGCGAGATCTCCATGGCCAAGCTCTACTCCGCCCGCATCGCGGTCGAGGTGGCCGACGAGTGCATCCAGATCCACGGCGGCGCCGGCTACATGAAGGAGTACGGGGTCGAGCGGGTGTGGCGCGACATGCGCCTGAACCGCATCGGCGCGGGCACCGACGAGATCATGCTCGACGTGATCGGGCGCTCCTACGGTCTGTAGGAGCTGCATGATGGGCGCGATGCCCTCCCGCGCCCGCCGCGTCCTGATGGCCGCACTGCTCGCCGCCACCGCCACCGCCGGCCTCGCGCCGGCGGCGTCCGGTGTGCTGCCCCCCAGCCGCCCCGTGACCATCGCCTGGGGCGGCGACACGACGCTGGGCAGCAGCTACGGCCACCCGCCCGACCACGGCTGGCCGCTGCTTCGCGGCGTGGCCCGCCTGCTCGGCGCGGCCGACATCTCGGCCGTCAACAACGAAGGCACCTACGGCTCCGGCGGCGCCTCCAAGTGCGGGTCGGGCTCGACGAACTGCTTCGCCTTCCAGGCCCCATCCGCCAACGCGGGGACGCTACGCCGCGCCGGCGTCGACATCGCCAACCTCGCCAACAACCACGCCTTCGACTACGGGGCCGCCGGCCGGCGCAGCACCGTGCGCGCGCTGCGGGCCCAGAAGATCCCCGTCACCGGTGGCCCAGGCGAGATCACCCTCGTGCGCCGGCCCGGTGTGACCGTCGCCTTCGTGGGCTTCAGCTCCTACGCGTGGACGGCCTCGATCACCAACCTGCCCGGGGTGCGGGCCCTCGTGCGCCGTGCGGCCGGGCGGGCGAACCTCGTGGTCGCCTTCCTGCACGGCGGGGCCGAGGGCGCCGACCGCATCCACACGCCCAACGGCACCGAGACGGCGTTCGGGGAGAACCGGGGCAACGTGCGCGCCTTCGCCCACACCGCCGTCGACGCGGGCGCGGACCTGGTGCTCGGCTCCGGGCCGCACGTCCTGCGCGGCATGGAGGTCTACAAGGAGCGCCTGATCGCGTACTCGCTCGGCAACCTGGCCGGCTACAAGAACTTCGGCACGGGCGGCAACCTCTCGCTCAGCGGGATCCTGCGCACCACCATCGGCGGGGACGGCCGCGTGCTCGCCGGCCGTCTGGAGTCGCTGCGCCTGGACTCCACCGCCATCCCCCACGTCGACCGGTCAGCCGGGGCGGCGCGGCTCGTCACCTCGGTGTCGCGCGCGGACTTCGGCGCGCGGGGCGTGCGGGTCTCCTCCGGCGGCACCATCACGCTGCCATGAGCGCGCACGCCGACCACGTCCGCTCGTACTACGCGGCCCTGAACACGGGCGACGCCGACGCGGTGGCGGCGCACTTCACCCCCGACGCGACCCACTGGTACACCCGCCGCGCCCCCGACGCCGGCGCGCAGGCGATCGCCACGAACGCCGCGCTCGGCGTCGCGCACCTCGGCGCGGTGTGGTCGATCGAGCACCTCGTGGAGGGGCAGGACGAGGTGGTCATCGAGTGGACGATGGCCTTCGACCACCCCCGCACCGGCGTGCGCTGCCTGGACCGCGGCGCCGAGTTCCTGGCCTTCACCGACGGCCGCATCAGCGAGGTGCGGGCCTACTACCACGGCGGCACGGCCGCCAACCCCTCCGGCGATCTCGTCGGATTCGACCATGCCGCCCGCGGCCACACCGTGCTGAACCCCGGACCCTAGGACCCCATGACCGCCACCGATCACGCCCTTCCCGCCCCCGCTCAGCGGAGCCTGCGGATCCCCTTCACCCAGGAGCACGAGGACCTGCGCGCCTCGATCCGGCGGTTCGTGGAGACCGAGCTGACGCCGCACGCCCAGCAGTGGGAGGACGAGAAGTGGTTCCCCGACAGCGTGTTCGGCCGGCTCGCCGAGCACGGCTTCCTGGGCCTGAAGTTCCCCGAGGCGCTCGGGGGCCAGGGCGGCGACCACCTGCACGACGCGATCTTCACCGAGGAGCTGGCGCGCTGCGGCTCCGGCGGCCTGGCGGCGGGCATCGGCGCGCACGTCGGCATCGCCGCTCCCCCCGTCTACAAGTTCGGCACGCCCGACCAGCACGAGCGCTACCTCCGTCCCGCCATCGCCGGCACGAGCATCGCCGCGCTGGGCATCACCGAGCCCGATGCCGGCTCCGACGTGGCGGGCATCAAGAGCCGGGCGACCGAGGTCGACGGCGGCTGGGTGATCAATGGCTCCAAGATGTTCATCACCAACGGGGTGCGCGCGGACTTCATGGTCACCGCCGTCAAGACGACCGCCGAGGGCGGCCACCACGGCATCTCGTTCTTCATCGTCGACACCGACCAGCCCGGGTTCGTCGCCGAGAAGATCGACAAGATGGGCTGGGACGCCTCCGACACGGCGCTCATCGCCATGGACGACGTGTTCGTGCCGACCGAGAACCTGCTCGGCGGGATGAACGAGGGCTTCAAGCTGATCATGGCCAACTTCCAGTGGGAGCGGCTGCTGATGGCCCTCGGCGCCGTCGCCGCCATGCAGCACGCCTTCGACCGCACCCTGCAGTTCGCCCAGGAGCGCCAGGCGTTCGGCCGCCCGATCGGCGCCTTCCAGGTGACCCGCCACAAGTTCGCCGAGATGGCGCTCAGCATCGAGGTCGGCCGCTCGATCACCTACAACGCGCTGCGCCTCTTCCACGAGGGCCACGACGCCACCCGCGAGGTGACGATGGCCAAGCTCGCCACCCAGCGCGCCGCCTTCGACCTCATGGACCAGTGCCTGCAGATCCACGGCGGCGCCGGCTACATGCGCGAGTACGGCGTGGAGCGCTGGGCGCGCGACGCGCGCCTGGGCCCGATCGGCGGCGGGACCGACGAGATCATGAAAGAGAT
>CAZXNX010000049.1:6776-11029 GCA_964642225.1 uncultured Solirubrobacteraceae bacterium
GGAGGCCATCGCAACCGTCACGGTTCGTTCAGAGAGCGTGCCTACCGTTGTTGCAGTCACCCGAAAAGGATTGGTCCACCGTGTCGCTGGTTCGCCGTCTCTCCACCCGCCGTCTCCTCGCCGTCATCGGCGGCACCATCGCCGTCGTGGCCGGTGGCACCGCGATCGCCATCGCGACCACCTCGGGCACGCCCGTGCCCGCCAAGGAGCCGCTCCCGGTGGCGGTGCGCCAGGCGCTGACAGCGCCCGACATCAAGGGCGTCAGCGCCCGCATCACCTTCACCAACAACCTCCTGGACTCCTCGAGCCTGCCCGGCGGCACCCCGCTGCTGACCGGCGCCACCGGCCGCCTGTGGGCGACCGCTGACGGCAAGGCCCGGCTGGAGCTGCAGTCCGCCAAGGGTGGCGGCGACGTGCAGCTCGTGGTCGACGGCAACCAGGTCTCGCTCTACGAGGCCGGCAGCAAGACCCTCTACAAGGCCACGCTCCCCGAGGAGAAGGGCAAGGAGGCCAAGGCGCACAAGGGCGCCCACGGCATCCCCACCATCGCCAACATCCGGCGCGCGCTGAAGCGCCTGGGCACGGCGGCCAACATCTCCGGCGCCACGCCGACCTCCGTCGCCGATCGCGGCGCCTACTCGGTGCGCGTCTCCCCCAAGCGTGACGGCGGGCTCGTGGGCGCCGCCCAGATCGCCTGGGACGCCGTGACGGGCACCCCGCTGCGCGTCGGCATCTACGCGGCCGACCGCCAGGACCCGGTGCTCGAGCTGGCCGCCACCGACATCGCCTACGGCGACGTGGACTCCAGCGTGTTCGACGTCTCCGCCCCCGCCGACGCCAAGGTCGTCGACCTCACCCCGCAGCTGCGGCAGGCGGCCGCCAAGGGCAAGGCCAAGGGCAAGCGCGCCGCGGGCAAGAAGGCCAAGCAGGTCAGCGGCGCCGCCGCCGTGCGCAAAGCCGCCGGCTTCGACGTCTCCGCCCCCAAGACCCTCGCCGGGCTGCCCCGCAAGTACGTGCGCCTGGTGACGGTCGACGGCAAGCAGGCCGCGCTGGCGGTCTACGGCAAGGGCCTGGGCGCCATCGCCGTCCTGCAGTCGCCGGTCGACCCGGCCGACGTGGCCACCAAGGGCTCGGACGAGACGCTGAAGGCGCTGCCCGAGGTGTCCATCGGCGGGGTGACCGGCCACGAGCTGGCCACCGCCCTGGGCACGGTCATCGTGTTCGACAAGGCCGGTGTCTCGTACACCATCCTGGGCTCCGTCCCGCCGGCGGCCGCCGAGGCCGCGGCACGCGGGCTGTAGGGCAGGCATGGCCGACGGCCCCCCGATCGAAGTCCGCGAGCTGGTCAAGGTCTACGGCGACGTCGTCGCCGTGGACCACGTCAGCCTGACGGTCCAGGCCGGAGACGTCTTCGGCTACCTGGGGCCCAACGGCGCCGGGAAGACGACCTCGCTGCGCATGATGCTCGGGCTGATCCGCCCGACCTCCGGGGACGTGCGGCTGTTCGGCCGCGACCCGCTCCTGGGGGTCTCGGCGCTCGAGGGCGTCGCCGGCTTCGTGGAGGCCCCGCGCTTCTACCCCTACCTGTCGGGTCGGGCCAACCTGCAGCTCCTGGCCGGCCTGGACGGCGGCGACGCCACCAGCCTCATCCCCGAGGTGCTCGACACCGTCGAGCTGACCGACCGGGCCAAGCACAAGGTCGGCGGCTACTCCCACGGCATGCGCCAGCGCCTGGGCATCGCCGCATCCCTGCTGCGCCGGCCGAAGCTGCTCCTGCTCGACGAGCCCGCGACCGGCCTGGACCCCGCCGGCATGCGCGACATGCGCCGGCTCGTGCGCCGGCTGGCCGACAGCGGGATGACCGTGCTCCTCTCCAGCCACCTGCTCAACGAGGTCGAGGAGCTGTGCAACCGGGTGGCGATCATCCGCTCCGGGCGGATCGTCTACGAGGGCACGCTCGCCGACCTGGAGGCCGCCGGCGCCGGCACCTGGCGGCTGCGTACGACCGACGACCACCGCGCCGCGATGGTCTGCCACCAGCAGGCGGGGATCCAGCGCATCCTGGCCCCCGACAGCGACGCGGCCCTGGCCCTGCGCGCCGACGACGAGGAGGCCGTGGCCGCCCTGTCGATCGCCCTGGTGCGAGCCGACATCGGCATCATCGAGCTGCGCGCCCAGACGGCCAGCCTCGAGCAGCGGTTCTTCGCATTGACCGAGGGCGACCCGGCGGACGCCGACGGCCCGGCCGACGACCACCTTCCCCCGCCCGAGGGCGCGAACGGCCACGGCGATCCCGCCGGCGTCCCCGGAGCCGTCGCCTCATGAGCACCACCACCGTCGACGAGCCCCGGCCGGTCGCCGCCCGCAAGGCCCGGGCCAAGCGCCCCGGCGTGGGCACGGTCTACCGCTGGGAGCTGCGCAAGCTGCGCTCGCTCAAGCGCACCTACCTGGGCCTCGGCGCCGCCGTCCTGGTGCCGGTCATCTTCGTCATCGCCGTGGCCAGCCGCCCCGGCGGCCCCACCGAGGTGCCCTTCGGCGAGTACATCCACACCACCGGGCTGGCCATCCCGCTCGTGCTGCTCCTCTTCGGCTCCGCCTGGATGTACCCGCTCATCAGCGCGCTGGTGGCCGGCGACATCTTCGCCTCCGAGGACCACAACGGCACCCTCAAGACGATCCTCACCCGGTCCGTCGACCGCGGCCAGATCTTCGCGGGCAAGGCGCTGGTGGCCTTCACCTACACCACCGTGGCCCTCTTCCTGAGCGCCACCGTCGCCACCGTCGCCGGCTGCATCGTCTCCGGCTTCAACCCCCTCACCACCCTGTCGGGCGACGACGTCTCCCCCGAGCGCGGCCTGCAGCTGGTGGCCGCCAGCACCGCCATCTACCTCATCCCGCTGCTCGCGATCACCTGCATCGGCCTGCTGCTGTCGGTCGTCACCCACAACAGCGCCGCCGCCGTCGTCGGGACGCTGATGATCTCGCTGCTGCTGCAGCTCATCGCCATCCTGCCGGGCCTGGAGTCGCTGCAGCCGTACCTGCTCTCGACCCAGTTCGACGCCTGGCAGGGGTTGCTGCGGGAGCCGATCGACTGGGCGCCGATCGTGCGCTCGGCCTGGGTCTCCTCGCTCTACGCCGTCCCCGCCCTCGTCGGCGCGGCGATCGTCTTCCTGCGCCGTGACGTCGCCGGAGGCTGACGCCGCGCCCGCCGCGGGAGCGCCCGCCGAGCGGGTGCTCGTGGTGGACGACGACGTCCCGGTGCGCCGCATGCTCACCCGCGCGCTGTCGGCGGAAGGCTTCGAGGTCCGGGCGGCCGCCGACGGCGGCGCGGCCCTGGCGCTGGCCGAGCGGGAGATCCCCGACGTGGTCGTGCTCGACGTCGCCATGCCCGGGATGGACGGGCTGGACGTGTGCCGGCGCCTGCGGGCCAAGGGCGTCAGCTCGGGCATCCTCATGCTCACCGCGCGCGATGCCGTGCCCGACCGCGTGGCCGGTCTGGAGGCCGGGGCCGACGACTACCTCGTCAAGCCGTTCGCGCTGGAGGAGCTCGTCGCCCGCATCCGCGCCCTCGTGCGCCGGGGCACCGGCCCCGCCGCCGAGCGCCTGGGCTACGGCGACCTGACCCTCAGCCTCGACACCGCGGTGGCCGTGCGCGCCGGGCGCACCATCTCCCTCACCGCCCGCGAGGCGCAGCTGCTTGCCCTGCTGCTGCGCCACCCCCGCCAGGTCCTCTCCCGCGAGGCGGCGATCGCCCAGATCTGGGACGCCGCGGCGGTCCCCAACGTCGTCGACCGCTACGTCGCCCACCTGCGCCGCAAGCTCGGCGATCCGCCGATCATCCACACGGTGCGCGGCGTGGGCTTCATGCTGCGCTGATGCACACCGGGACCCGGGGCCGCCGATGATCCCCCGCACGCTGCGCGGGCGCATCGTGCTGGCCGCCGCCGTGGCCGTCCTGCTGGCCGTCTTCGCCTTCGGCATGGCGGCGTCGCGATACGTGGAGGGCCAGCTGCGCAGCGCGACGGACAAGAGCCTGCGCGAGCGGGCCGGCGACGTCGCGCGCCTGAGCGTCTCGGCCCCCGCGGTGCTCCAGGCGGCCGGGACCCTGGACGCCGCCCCGGGCGGCCGCCAGCTCGACGTCGAGGTCATCGACGCCCGCGGCCGCGTCGTCGGGCGCTCCCTGTCCCTCGGCGCGCGGCTGCTGCCCCGCACCCCCGCCGTCACCACCGCCTTGCGCGACGCCCGCGCCGGGT
>CAZXNX010000050.1:0-11016 GCA_964642225.1 uncultured Solirubrobacteraceae bacterium
TGTCCGTCACCTGCATGGACGCGTTGACGGACAGGCCAGACACCACCTTGTCGAGGATGCCGCGCAGCTCCGCCAGCAGGGCCTCCAGCGAGCGGCCCTCGCGCGACTCGCCGCGACCGAGCGCCTGGTAGACCCGGGCCGACGGGGCCTGCCCGTCGGCGCCCCCGCGGCGCTGGCCGAAGCGGCGCAGCGCCTCCTCCACCCCGCGGCGCACGTTGTCCCCGAATGCCCCCTCCAGGGGCCGCGAATAGGCCGGCACCTCCTCGCGGATCGCGGCGATGATCTCCCCGGCCAGCGTGGGCAGCTCCGGCACCAGCACGGCCAGGGCCTCCGGCGGCAGCTGCTCCCAGGGGCGCGGTCGCGTTCCGCCGGATCGCACGGACTTGTCATTCATCCCACAGGTTCTACCGCACGATCTGCGAATGATGGGGCAGAAACCCCATGGACCTGCTCCTACGCTCAACTCATGAGCAAGATCGAACGCCGTGTCACCGTCGTCGCCGTCGTCCTCCCCTTCCTCGCCTTCGCCCTCGCCGTGGTGCTGCTGTGGGGTGGGCTGGTCTCGTGGCTGGACATCGGGATCCTGGTGGTGATGTACGCCTTCGTCGGGTTCGGGGTGACCATCGGGTTCCACCGCCTCCTGACCCACCGCTCCTTCGACGCCCCCGCCCCGGTCCGCGGCGGCCTGGCGATCCTCGGGTCGATGTCGGTGCAGGGCGCGGTCATCCACTGGGTCGCCGACCACCGCAAGCACCATGCCTTCACCGACGAGGAGGGCGATCCCCACAGCCCCCACACCCACGACGGCGAAGGCTGGCGCGGTGTCCTGGCGGGCTGGTGGCACGCCCACACGGGCTGGCTGCTGGAGGACCGGATGCAGACCTCCGCCCGCCGCTACGCCCCGGACCTGCGCAAGGACGACACGATCCGCTTCGTGGACCGCCACTTCCTCACCTGGGTCCTCCTGGGACTCGGCATCCCCTTCGTGGCCGGCTTCGCCCTCTCGGGCGGCGAGCTGGCCGCCGGCCTCACCGCCCTGCTGTGGGGCGGCCTCGTGCGCATCTTCATCCTGCATCACGCCACCTGGAGCGTGAACTCGATCTGCCACATGTACGGCTCCCGGCCGTACGAGACCGACGACGAGAGCCGCAACAACTGGATCGTCGCGCTCGTCTCGCTGGGCGAGGGCTGGCACCACAACCACCACGCCTTCCCCACCTCCGCGCGGCACGGCCTGCGGCGCCGCCAGCTCGACCCCTCCTACGCCCTCATCCGCGGCATGGCCGCCGTGGGCCTGGCGTCCAACGTCAAGGTGCCCGGCGCCGCCGAGCTGGAGCGCAGGCGGCCGGGCGCGGCGGCGGCGGTGATCGGGGCCGCGGCCCCGATCGAGCAGCGCGAACGCGCCGAGGCGGCCTGACCGACCCGCTCAGCGCCTGCAACGTCCGCGAAACTTCTGGTGCGCCGGCGCAACTTTGCCCTCGGCACGGGAATATGTGGACATGGTCCAGCGCAGACAGCGGGTTCTCCCGATCGCCGTCGCGCTCGCATGCGCACTGCTCCTGAGCAGTGCGGCGAGCGCCCTTGCCGCCCCTCCGTCGCTGACGCCCTCCGTCGTCGGCGAGTCGCCCACGGGCGGCGGCGTCTTCCGCTTCCCCCAGGCGGTGGCCATCGACCCGCACGACGGCAACGTCGTGGTCGGCGACCAGTACAGCGGCAAGATCCAGGTGTTCTCGCCCACCGGGCAGCCCCGGCTCACCTTCGGCGCGCTGGGCAGCCGGGCCGAGAAGGGCCGCATGAACGTGGTGGGCGGCGTCGCCGTCGACCGCTCCCGTCACATCTACGTGCTCGACTCCGACCACGACCGTGTGCAGATCTTCTCCGCCCGCACCGGCGCCTTCATCACCGCGTTCGGCGACCGCTCCGTCATGCACCTCTTCGCCGGGCCCACGCGCGCCGACCACGGCATCACGGCAAGCGGCATCGCCGTGTTCCAGGCCAGCCCCACCGCCGCGCCGATCGTCTACGTCGCCGACAGCGGCTACAGCCGTGTCGAGGCCTTCACCCTCGACCCGCGCACGCTGCAGCCCGTCGGCCCGCCCCGCATCAACACCGGCACGCAGCTGCAGTGGCCGCAGGGGGTCACCACCGACCGCGCCGGCAAGCGCATCTTCGTGGCCGACAACCAGCACCACCGCGTCGTCGTGCTCGACGCGCTGACGCTCGCCAGCATCCAGACGGTCGGCATCAACGGCACCGGCCCCGGGCAGTTCAACGCCCCCTACGACGTGGCGATCGACGGCGGGGACCCGAGCCGGCTCTACGTGGCCGACAACCTCAACGGCCGCGTCAACATCTTCGACGCCGCCAACCTCGGCTTCCTCGGCACGCTCGGCGGCAACGGCCACCGGGTCGGGCTGTTCTCGATCGTCCGTGCCATCGCCTCCAACCCGCGCGACAAGACGGGCGGGATCACCGTGGCCGACACGGCCAACAACCGCATCCAGCGCGTGGACCGGGACGGCAACGTCACCGCGGCGTGGGGCATCGCCGGTCGCAGCCAGGGGTACGTGACCCGGGCCCGCGGCGTCGCCTTCGGCCCGGACGGCTCCATCGCGGTCGGGGACACCTTCGACCACCGCGTCGCGCTGATGGCCCCCGACGGCACCTACATCGGCCAGCACGGCCCGCTGAGCCGCACCGGCTTCGCCGCCGGCGCGGACTCGCCCACCCGCTTCCTGCTGCCCGAGACGGTCGCCTACGACCAGGCCGGCTTCCTGTGGGTGAGCGACAGCGGCAACGACCGCGTCAAGCGGATCAGCCCCAGCGGCGCGACGGTGCTGGTGACGCCCGAGGCCGCCGTTATAAGGCCCCGTGGGATCGCCGTGGCCCCCGACGGCAGCGCCTACGTCGCCGACAGCGGCCAGAACGCGCTGCTGAAGATCGACGTCGACGGGACGGTGGGCGTGGCCCGCGCCGACCTCAAGGCCCCCTTCGGCGCCGCCTGGGGCGGCCCCGGCCCCACCCCGTCGGTGTGGGTCGCCACGTCGACCAACATCGTCGACGCGCTCGGCACCGGCCGGATCGACCCGCCCTTCGGGGCCAAGACGTGGGAGCGCCCCGACAGCCTGGCCTTCGCGCCCGACGGCACGCTGTACGTGAGCGAGTCGCGGCCCAAGGTCGAGAACGGCGCACGGGTCCTGCGCGGCACCCCCGACGGCGCCGGCGGCTACACCTGGGACGTCATCGCCACCGAGGGCTCGGGACCCGGCCAGGTCATCGACCCCGCCGGGCTGGCGGTGAGCGCCGACGGCGGCACGCTGCTCGTCGCGGACGCCGGCAACAACCGGGTCCTGCGCTTCGACGCCCCCGGCAACAGGCCCGGCCCGCGCCACGAGCTGGTGACCGCCATCGAGGGCGGCATCACCCGCGGGGCGATCACCAGCCCGGTCGGGATCGACTGCGAGACCGACTGCTCACAGCACATCGGGCCCGGCCGCCAGGTGACGCTCACCGTGACCACCTACGACGGCTCGATCTTTCAGGGCTGGACCGGCGCCTGCGCGGCGGCCGGCACCGCGCCCACCTGCACGGTGACGATGAACGGCGACCAGTTCGCCGGCGCGCGGTTCACCGCCGTCCCGCCTCCCCCCGTGAAGATCACCGCGGTGAAGGCCTCCCCCACCCGCTGGCATCGCCCGCGGCCCGCCCGCAAGAAGCCGCGGCGCGCCGCCCAGAAGGCGACCAAGGCCCAGCTCACGGTGTCGATGACGCAGCCGGCCTCGGTGCAGATGGCGGTGCTCGTGGCCAAGCCGGGCCAGCTCGCCAAGGGCGTCTGCCGCGCACCGGCGAAGAAGACGGTGCCCAAGGCCCAGCGGTGCACCCGCTACGTCAAGCGCAAGGGCGTGCGGACGCTGCGGATGACCGCCGGCAACACCGTCATCGCCACCACCACGTCGTTCGGTGGCAAGACCCTCGCGCCCGGCCTGTACCGCTTCTCGTTCACCGCCCGCGACGCGCAGGGCAACGTGTCCACGAAGACCAGCCCACGGATCCTCGTCACGCGGTAGGCGCGGGCGCCGGGCAGTCCCGGCGCCCGTCGCTCAGCCGGTGAAGTGCGGCTTGCGGGGCTTGGGCTTGGGCACGGGCTTGGCCGTCACCCGCACCGTCGTGGCGGCGCTCTGACCGGCGAGCTTGCCGACCACCGCGACGGTGACCCGGTGGCGGCCCACCGACAGGCCCTTGGTCGCCACGCGGACGCTGGCGCCGCCTGCCTTCACGGCGGCGGTGACCGTGCTGCCCCCGGCCACGGCGACGGTGGCCGTGCCGGCCTGGCTGCTGGTGAAGCGCACGAGGACCGAGCTGCGGCCGGCCGTGATGGACGCCGGCGACGTCGTCAGCCGCGTGACGGCCGGCAGCGCCGTGAAGGCGGCGGGGACCGTGGTCTGCCCCGCGTCGTTCTCCCCCCAGCACACGATGACGCCGCGCTGCGCGGCCTCGTCGCGGCGGGCGCACGTGAAGTTGGCCCCGGCGCTCAGGCTCGAGAACGTCCCGGTGGGCGCGGTGGTCTGGCCGAGGTCGCCTGCGCCCCAGCAGACGATCGTCTTGGCGGTGGTCAGCGCGCAGGAGTGCGCGTAGCCCGCGACCACGGTGGTGAAGGTGCCGGCGGGCGGCGTGGCGCGGCCGTCGGTGTTCTCCCCCCAGCAGGCGATGCTCCCGTCCGTCTTCACGGCACACGAGTGCGTGCGGCCCGCGCCGATCTCGGTGAAGTCCGTGCCGGCCGGCGGGTCGGCCTGGTGGGCCCAGTTGCCGCCCCAGCAGACGATGCTCCCGTCGGTCTTCAGCGCGCACGAGTGGTAGCCGCCGGCCGCGACCTGGGCGTAGTCGCTGCCCGCGGGGGGAATCGCCTGGTCGATGGGTCCGTAGGGCCCGATGTTGATGCCCCAGCAGGCGAGCGAGCCGGTGAGGGTCAGGGCACAGGAGTGGCCCTTGCCCAGGCTGAGCTGGTCGGATTGCAGGCCCGCGGGCGGCGTCGACTGGCCGACGTCGTTGTTGCCCCAGCACACGACGCCGTGCGCGGTCGTGGTGGCGCAGTCGTGGTAGGCGCCGCCGGCGACGGTCGCGAAGGTGGTGCCGGCCGGGACCTTGAGCTGGCCGTTCTCGTTGTCGCCCCAGCACGTGACGGTGCCGTCGGCGCCGCCGGCGCAGGTGGTCGCCTTGCTCGTGGCGGTGGTGATGCCGGTGGCGGCAGGGACCGCGGCCGACGCGGGCCCGGCGACGGCCAGGACGGCGGTGGCCGCGGCCACCACGGCGACGGTGAGCACACGGACGGAACGGACCCTGCGCAGAGTGGACATGCGCCAAGCCTAATGCGCCAGGACGGCGCTGCGCTCAGCGCTTCTTCTTGGCGGCGGTCACCTTGATCGTGACCTTCTTGCCCGCGGTGTCGTAGGCCGAGACGCTGAACGTCCGCCGGCTCCGGCGCGTCACCTTCAGCGCCTTGGCCTTCAGGACCAGCCTGAAGCTCGTCGTGCCCGCCTTCCTCGGGGCGCGCACCTCGACGGTCGCGCGGCCGCTCCTGCGCACCCGGGCGCCCTTGGGCGACACGCTGTACCGGCCCTTGCGCAGCGGGTGCAGGGTGACGCGCTTGGGGACGGCGAAGCGGATCCGGCTGAGCTTCCTGGCGCCCGTGGCCGCTTTGACCTGGACCGTGAGCGTGGCGGCACGGGTCCCGAAGCGCCGGAAGACGGCTGTCGCCCTGGGCTTCTTCGCAGCGGCCCCCTTGCACCCCTCGACCTTCAGGGTTGCGACGGTCGTGGCGGTGGCGCCGCTGTGGCCCAGGAACCGGCCCTCCCCCGCGCCCTTCGTCGTGCAGAGGTCCTCGTTGGTGGCCAGGATCCCGGCCGTCCCGCCGTTGAAGCGCAGCTCGAAGTTGGTGAGCGGGGTGTCGGGCAGATTGTCGAACGTGTTGACCAGGCGCCCCTGCTTGTCGAGGGAGACGTCGCCGATCACCGTCAGGCCCAGCGGCGCGAGGGTGATCGACAGCCGTGGCAGGCCGACCGAGCCGTTCACCAGCACCACGTCGCCGGTGAGCGGGATGGGCAGCAGCGACGTCTCGGCGCGGGCGGTGCCGATCGTGCTGGCCGCCGGGCAGGCGTTGGCCGCCTGTGCCGCGATCGAGCAGGACTTGCGGTCGGTGTGCAGCAGCTCGTTGCTGATCGCCGCGGGCAGCGCGACGGTGACCCGCTTGGAGGCCGACTGCCCCTCGTCCTGCGTGACCGCGGCCGTCAGCGCGGGGCGACCGCCCTTGCCGACGGCGCCGCTGGCCGTGAGGGAGACCTTGGGGGCGAAGGGCAGCTGATCGCAGCCGGTCGCCTGGTACGGCGCATCGGCGGTGGCGACGGTGTCCCGGGTGGAGGTGAACGTGGCGTGGATCTGCTGGGCCGCGCACGACGTGGCGTTGCGCGCGAACCCGGGCCGGTTGAGCGTCAGGGTGAGCTGACGCAGGTTCAGCGGGATGCCCTGGAGCGTGGTGGGCAGGTTGCGCGTGACGACGTCCAGGCCGCCGTCGGCCGGGCGGATGCCCAGCGCGGCGAAGCTCACGACGCTGCCGAAATCGAACGGGCCGACCGCGCCGGGCAGCACGATGGCCAGGCGGGCCAGGGCGCCGTCGCCGGGGCCGACGAGATAGACGCGGCCGTTGAGCACGAGCGGCGCGTTGCCGACGCCGGCCTGGGCCTGCACCTCGCCGACCTGCGTGTCGGCGGGGCACATGCCGGCCTTGGCCAGCGCCTCCTCGCAGAACGGCACGCCCTTGAGCGAGCCCGCCAGCCCGGGCGGCATCGAGACGGTGACGTCGCGGATCAGCTGGTCGCCATCGTTACGCGACAGCGTGACGGCGTTGGTGGTGGCCGATCCGGCGGTGGACGGGTCCACCGTGGCGGTGAGCGTGGGGTTGAACGGCTGGGCGTCGCCACAGGGGGCGCCGGCGCCGTCGGCCGACACCTGGAAGGTCGACGTGACCTCGGCCGTGGGCGCGCCGCTGTAGGGCACCAGGCGCGCGGTGGTGGTGGCCGGCCCGCAGGTCGGCGGCGTGGTGAGAACGGAGTGGTCGCCCCCGGCGAACGTCAGCTCGAACCGCGTGAACGGGATCTGCGGCAGGCCGTCGAAGGTCGCCGTCACCTGCCCGGTGTCGGGGTCGAGCGTGTTGGTGCCGGCGAGCTTGACCCGCAGTCCGCGGGCAGGATTCTCCACGAGCACGAACACGCGCAGGAGCGCCTGCGGCGTCGGGGCGCCGAGGTACACGACGCCGTTGACGGTCCCGAGCACCGGCGTGTCGAGGCGCACGGTGCCGATCTGCGCGGAGGCCGGGCAGCTGGACGGGCCCTGGCTGTCGATGTCGAACTGCGCGTCGGTGCAGGCGGAGACGGTGGCGGCCAGGCCCGGGTTGAGGCCCATGCCCTCAGGGAGGATCACGTCGGTGCGGCGGATGTGCGACTGACGGATCGGGTCCTCGCCCGCCGGCACGGTCAGCGCGACCGTCACGCCGCTGTTGCTGCTCCTGCGGGTGGTCTCCACCGTGGTCTGCACCCCGGGCGTGAACGGCACGTTGCCGCAGCCGGTGGGCGTGAACGCGTCCGAGCGAGTGGATGTCGCGCCCGGCGTCTCGTACGACACGGCATCGACCTTCGTGGTCGCGGCCGCGCACGACGTGGGCAGCGTGATGAAGCTCCTGCCGGTGTCGGCCTGCGTGGCGTTCAGGGTCAGGTCCATCGCGTTGATGCGCAGGGGCAGGCCGGCCGCCGTCTGCGGGATGTCCGTCAGCGACGAGTCCAGGCCACCGTCCTTGCGCAGCGAGACCGGGGACTCCAGGCGGATGTGCTGGCCCAGCAGCGCCGCCGCGCCCGTGGGCGACACCTCGATGCCCAGCCGGGCCGTCTCACCGTTCCCCGGGTCGAGCACGTACACCTTGCCCGCGGCGGTGATCGGCACCGGGAGGAACAGGACGGTGGCCGTCGCGTCGACGGTCGTCGCCCCGACGACCGATGCGGCGGGGCAGGTGTTGGCGTCGGTGGCCGCCGCCTTGCGGAAGTCCGACAGCGGGCACGCGGTCGCGGCCGTCGGGTTGCCGATGACGCCCGCCGGCAGGTGGATGACCAGCGACCGGACGTTCTCGCTGCCGCCGAAGGTCAGCGACAGGTTGAAGTCGCTGTGACCGCCGGCCTGTTTGCTCACCGGCTGGGCCGTCATCGCGTCGATCGGGAGCGCGGCGCCGGCGACGGCGGGCGCCAGGCCCGCCATCGCGATCGCCGCCGTCAGGGCCGCCAGCGCATGTCTCACTTCTTGACCGCCTGTCGCTTCACGGTGGTGGCGGTGCCGCCGATGTCGGTGGCGCGCACCTTGATGCTCCGCTTGGTCTTGCGGGAGGTCTTGAGCGCCTTGGCCTTGAGCTTCACCGTCATCGACGCGACACCCCTCTTGGCGGTGGTGCGCAGCTCGATGACGTGCCGGCCGACGCGTTTGACCTTGAGGCTGCGGGGGCTCACCGCCAGGACTTTCTTCTTGACGCTGCGGACCGTGATGCCCGAGGGCAGGGTGATCCGCACGCGCCGCAGCTTCTTGGCGTTCTTGCCCGCCTTGACCTTCACGCTCACGGTCGCCCGCTTCGTGCCCGGCTTGTGCAGGCTTGCCGTCAGGGTCGGCTTGCCGGCCGTCGGGGAGCCGCCCTTGCACCCGGCCACCTTCATGGTGGCGTTGGCCGTGGTGGACGCGCCGTTGTGGCCGACGAACGAGCCCTCGGCAATCGCGGGCGCCCCGGTGCACAGGTCACGCGTGGTGCCGATGATCCCCGCGGTGCCGCCGTTGAGGTTCAGCTCGAAGTTCGTCAGCGGCGTGTCCGGCAGGTTGTCGAACACGTTGACCAGGCGGCCCTTGCTGTCGACGGCCGTCTTCCCGACCACGGTGATGCCGAGCGGCGCCAGCGTGATGGCCAGCCCCGGCAGGCCGGAGGTGGAGGCGGCCAGGTAGACCGGCCCCGTGAGCGGGAAGGGCAGCACGGCGGTCTCCGCCGTGGCGGTGCCGATCTGGGTGTTGGCAGGACACGCCGCGGCCGTGAGCTGCTCGAGCGTGCAGCTCTTGCGGTCGGTGTGCAGCAGCTCGCTGGTGACCGCGTCGGGCAGTGCCAGCTGCACGCGCTTGCCGGCGGCCTCGCCGACCGCCTGGGTGACGGCGACCTTCAGGGCCGGCCGGCCGCCCTTGCCCACCGTGCCGGTGGCGGAGATGGCGACCTTCGGGGCGAAGGCGAGCTTGTCGCACTCGGTCGGGGTGAACTCGGCGCTGCGGCTGACCGGGTCGGGCGACTCGTAGGAGACGATGTCCACGGTGGTCGTGGCCGGGTTGCACGAGGTCGGGTTGGACATGAACGGGCCCTTGGCGCCCTGCCCGTTGAGTGTCAGGTTGAGGCCCTTGAGGTGCACGTCGGCGTCGCCGAGCGTCGTCTGGGACGTCTTGGGCAGCCCCTCGAGCGTGGAGTCCAGCCCGTTGTCGCCCTTGGTGCGCACCGAGACGATCGACTGGTTGAGGATCGCGTGGGGCGACAGGATCGCCGCGGCGCCGTCCGGGTACAGGTCGATCCCCAGGCGGGCGATCTCGCCCTCGCGGGGCTGCAGGACGAAGACCGAGCCGCTGGCGGTGATGTCGGTCGGGACGCCGGCCGAGGTGGCGGTGGCGGAGATCGACGACACGCCGACCTTGGCCGAGTCGGGCCCGGACGTCGGGCAGCCGCGGGCGTTGAAGGTGTCCTCGCTGCACGGCGTGGCCGCGCCCGGGTTGCCGATCAGGCCGGCCGGAAGATGGATGACCAGCGTCTTGGCGTGGTTGGTGCCGCTGAGGGACATGGAGAGGCTGAAGTCCCCGTGGCCGCCGGCCTGCGGGACGGACGGCGCGGCGGTCAGCGCGTCGATGGACAGGGCGGCGGAGGCGACGCCGGGGGCCACCAGGCCCGCCACCATCGCAGTCAGTGCCACCGTCACGGCGCGTGCGGAAATACGCATCAGAGCTCTCCCCTCGAACATGCGGATGGGCCCAGGTCGACCCTGCCACCAGGATGTCCTATTGCACTTGGCGTCAAACAGTGCGCGACGACCTGGCGCGTCGGCGCGAGGGCTGTCCGGAGGCCCGTGCATCTAGGGTTGGCGCATGATCACCGGAGCCCAATCGCTCGACGTCCCGGCCGCCCAGGAGCTCGTCTTCGCCCGCCTGGCCGACATCGCCGCCTATCCCTCGTGGCAGTCCTTCGTGACGGACGCGGACGTCCGCGACACGGACGGCGACGGGCGCGCGACGCTGGTCGACGCGCGGCTGGACGCCAAGGTGACCGCGCTGAAGGCGACGCTGCGCTACGCCTACCACGGCGCCGAGAAGGTGTCCTGGACCTACGTGGACGGCGATCTCAAGGACATGCACGGCTCCTTCACCCTGGCCACCGGCGCCGCGGGCGCCGGCTCCACCGCGGTCACGATGGACGTCGCCGTCGATCCGGGCTTCCGGCTCGGCCTGCTCCTGCGCGGGCCGGTCGAGGGCAAGGTCCGCAACGCGGTGCTCGACGGCACCCTGCGCGGCCTCGCCGCCACCTTCGCCTAGCTCAGGCGTCCGCCGCGTCCGGGCCGTGGACGGCCATCCCGGCCTCGATGCGGCGCGCCATCGCCTCGGCCACGTCCACCCGCAGCTCGGTGAACGTCGCCTTGCGCCCGTGGCGCGGGTGCACGGTCAGCGCCCCGGTACGGCGCACCCGTCCGCGCACGCCGGCCTGCACGCGCGCGAGCTGGCGGTAGCGCAGCGAGCGCACGCGGCCCCCGACCGCGTCGTCCAGCAGCCAGATCAGCCGCCGGTCGGTGACGGCCAGGACGGTCCGCGGGCTCGCCCACGTGGCGGCCGCCGCCACCGCGTCGACCCGCTCGCCGTCGGCCAGCTCGTCCAAGAGCTCCGGCCCGAGGGCCCGCCGCACCGACGGCGCCAGCC
>CAZXNX010000051.1:0-10978 GCA_964642225.1 uncultured Solirubrobacteraceae bacterium
GTCTAGCCGAGGACGGGCAGTTGCCCGGCCCGGGCGGCGATCGTGTCGCGCGCCTGGATGCTCTCGGCTCGCCGGCGGGTGATCCAGCCGGCCAGCTCGGTGACCGCCCGGGCGGCGTCACGCTCGCGCGCCCGCGCGGGCAGCACGACCTCGACGGCCCCGCTCACCGGGGCGACCGTGACCCGCACGCGGCGGGAACGGTCCGAACGGCGGATGGCGTAGTCGATTCCGGCGGCGGCGGGCACCGCGCAAGGGTACGCAACGGGTCGGCGCGCCCCGCCACGCCGCGGGGATTTCCGCATCGATCATCTAGTCTCGGCCCCGTGCCCCGTTCCATCGTGCGCCTGCCGCCCGCCATCCAGCCGCCGTTCCAGGTCTACATCTCCGGCGTGCTGCAGCAGCCCGGCACCGACTACGCGATCGAGGGCGACCTGCTCGTGTTCGACCGCGAGCTGCGCAAGGACAAGGTGAGCGGCTGGCGCTGGCTCCTGGGCGCCTGGGGCGTGGGCACCTACCGCCAGGACGACAGCGTCGACGTGCGCTGGACCTCGGCGGACGGCACGCCGCGCCTGAGCGAGGCGCTCGACATCGAGCCCGGGTAGGCCGGCGTCACGCCGGGTCGGGGCGCACCAGGACGGTGTCGGCCACGGGGATGATCTCGTCGAGCGGCAGGTCAGCTGCTCCGGCGTGTCGGCGGATCGCCTCGGGGCTGCTGGCTTCGTAGATGCACACGGTCCCGACGCCGCCGTCGCCTTCTCCGAGGACGTAGCTGCGGATCCAGCGGATGTCGTCGGGCATCGCATCGCCCTGGACGGTGGAGCGAGCCGCGGCCTGCTCGAGATCGGACGCGGTGGCCCAGCCGTTGCGGCGGAGGATCACGTAGGTCTGCATGGTCTGCCTTTCGTTGGGCGAGAGGTATATACCGACCGACAGTCTGTATATACCTTAGGCGTGCCCGATCGACCTGTCAACGCCCCGGCCGAGATGCCTCCCAAGCGCCCGCGGGGACGACCGGATGAAGGCGCGCGGGAGAAGGTCGTGCAGGCGGCGATGGCGTTGTTCATCGAACACGACTATGAGCATGTGTCGATCGAGGACATCCTGCGGAGCGCGGGGGTCAGCCGGGGGGCGCTGTATCACCACTTCCCAAGCAAGCTCGACGTGTTCGAGGCGGTCTACGACCGGGGCGAGTCCGACCTCGTCGCCGACCTCGCGTCGCTGATGGGGGACGCGACCGGGCCTCTTGATGCGCTGGCGCGTGCGACGCACGCGTACCTGGTGCTGTGTGAGACCTCGCCCTACCTGCGGCGCATCGGCCTCGGCCAGTCACAACGCGTGTTTGGCTGGGAGCGGTGGCGCCGGGCGGCGATGCGCCACGGACTCGGCCTCGTGATTGCGCTGGTCGGCGCCGCGATGGACGCCGGCGAGCTTGCGCCTCGAGATCCGGAACTCACCGGGCAACTCCTCCTGGCGCCCCTGATCGAGGGAGCGCTGCTCGTGCTCGCCGCCGACGACCCGGCGTCGGTGCGAGCCGAGGTCGAGGATCTGATCACCACGCTGCTGCAGGGGCTGTGCGCGCCGCAGTGATGGACTCTCGGGACCCTGGGTCGACCGAAGACCGGATCAAGCCGGGACGTCGGCGCGATCCCACGGCCGGGCGAGCTTCAGCGCGCTGAGGATCGCCCGCGTGGAGGGCGAGCGGTTGAGCGTGTAGAAGTGGATCCCGGGCGCGCCGCCGGCGAGCAGCTCGGCGCACTGCAGGGTGGCCTGGGCGACGCCGAAGTCGGCGACCGCGTCGGGGTCGTCGGTGCGCAGGTCCAGCTCGCGCAGCAGCGCCGGCGGCAGCGTGGCGCCGCACAGGGAGGTGATGCGCTGGAGCTGGGCGATGTTGGTGATCGGCAGGATGCCCGGGATGATCGGCACGTCGATGCCGATGGCCCGCGCCCGCGCGACGAAGTCGAAGTAGACCGCGTTGTCGAAGAAGAGCTGGGTGATGAGGAAGCCGACGCCCCGGTCGACCTTGGCCTTGAGGTGGCGCAGGTCGTCCTCGGGGCTCGTCGCGTGGATGTGGGTCTCCGGGAAGCAGGCCGCCGCCACGGCGAAGTCGTAGTCCTCGGCGATCAGGCCGACGAGCTCGCTGGAGTACTCCAGACCGCCCTCGGTCTTGGTCCACTCGGTCTGCCCGGCCGGCGGGTCACCTCGCAGCGCCAGCACGTTCTCGAACCCGAGCGTGGCCATCTCGTCGAGCGTCCCGCGCAGCTCCTGCTCGGTCGCGCCGACGCAGGTGAAGTGCGCCATCGCCTCCAGGCCGTACTCCTGGCGGATGCGGGAGACGATCTCCAGGGTCTTGCCCGCGGTGGTGCCGCCGGCGCCGTAGGTGACCGACACGTAGGCGGGCTCCAGCGGCTGCAGCTGCGCGACGGCGTCGTACAGGTGCTGCTCGCCCAGCTCCGTCTTGGGCGGGAAGAACTCGAAGGAGAAGACCGGCTCTTGGGAGGCGGCCAGGTGCTCGTCGATGCGCATGCGGCGATCCTAGCGCAACCCTGACACAGGTGTGTCAAGGTTGTTCAGGCGACGGTCCACACCTCGGGCTCACCCGGGAGGACCTCACGCCCGGCCCGGCCCGTCATCTCCAGGTGGCGCAGGAAGGCGAGCGTCTCCGACAGCAGCCAGTTGGCGCTCTGCTGGTTCATCAGGCCCGGGAAGACGAGCGGCACCGCGGCGAAGGCGGTCATCGGCCCGTGGGCGGCCAGCTCGCGCTCGACGGTGGCCAGCCGCTCGTGGACGAGCGTGCGGTTGGCGTCGATGTGCGCCTGCACGTCGGTGAAGGTGCGCCCGTGGCCGGAGAGCACGAGCCGCACGTCGAGGCGCTCGACCACGTCGAGCGAGCGCAGGAACTCCCCGACGGGGTCGGGGCTCCACCCGTAGTCGAAGTACAGCGACACCCGTCCCAGGAGGTGGTCGCCGGAGATCAGCAGGCGGCGGTCGGGCTGGTAGAAGACGACGTGCGACGGGGCGTGGCCCGGCGTCTCGTGCACCTCCCACGGCCCCAGGTCGGTGTCGATCACCACGCTGCCGACGAGGTCGTGGTCGGGCTCGACGAGGCGGGCGATGCCGTACCCCTGGCCGCGGTGGGTCTCCTGGTAGGCGCGCAGCGGCTCCTCCGGGACCCCGGACTGGCGGGCGATCTCGATGCGCAGCGCGAGCGCCGCGTCGGGGTCGGTGGCCGCGAGCTTCATGTGGCCCCAGTCCGGGTGCAGCCACAGCGGGGCGCCGGAGCGGTCGATGATCGTGCCGGCCTGGCCGTAGTGGTCGGAGTGCGCGTGGGTGCACACGACGGCGCGGACGAGCTCGGGCTTGAGGTTGACCTGGTCCATCGCCCGCTCCAGATGGGCGAACGAGCCGGGCTCGTGCATGCCGGTGTCGAACAGGACGATGCCGTCGCCGGCGGCCACCGCCCACGCGTTGCAGTGCGGGACGCCCGGCCACGGGAGCGGCAGGCGCAGCCGCCAGAGCCCGGGGAGCACACGCTCGCCCCGACCCAGCTCACGACGACGGGCGGGTGCAGACATGGTGACACCCTAGATGCCTCCCACCGCCGCCGTAGTGCGGTCCCGCACAGCGTCCGGACTAGACTCAGGACCGCCGCCGAGGAGACCGAGGAGCAGCCGATGACCGAGCCGACCACACCCGACCCCGCGACCACCGAACGGGTGGCACGGGCCTACTTCAGCGCCCTGGCCGACCTGGACCTCGACGCGGCCGTGGCGCTGTGGGAGCCGGGCGGCCGCGAGCACGTCCACGGGCAGGTCGACACCGTCGCACCCGAGGGCGTGCGCCAGTTCCTCGGGTCGATCTTCGCCTCCTTCCCCGACTTCCTGTTCGTGGTGGAGTCGACCACCACCGAGGGCGACCGCTGCGCCGTGCGCTGGTCGGCCACCGCCACCTTCGCCGGCCCCGCCCCCTTCCAGGGCGTCGAGCCCACCGGGGCGGCCGTCTCGATCGCGGGCATCGACCAGGTGACCGTGCGCGACGGGCGCATCGTCTCCAACGACGCCTACCTCGACGGCGCCACCCTCATGCGCCAGCTCGGGGTCCTGCCGCCCGACGGGTCCAAGGCCCAGACGCGCATCACCGCGGCCTTCAACGCCAAGACGAAGATCGCCCGCAAGGTCGGCGGCGGCGACGTGGAGGACGTGGCCGACGGCGTGTGGCTGCTGCGCGGCGGCATCCCCGGCCGGACGATGAACGTGTACTTCGTGCGCGACACCGAGGCCTCCGACGGCGTCGTGCAGTTCGACGCGGGCGTGCATTCGATGGTCAACGACGTGCGCCGCGCCGGCGCCGCGCTCGGCGGGATCAACCGCGTGGTGCTGGGCCACTCCCACGCCGACCACCGCGGCACCGCCCCATACGTGGGCGCCCACGTGTTCTGCCACGCCGACGAGCGACAGGACGCCGAGGGCGACGGCGGCGACCACTACTTCCGCATCGACACGCTCAACCCGATCGGGCGGCTGCTGCTCCCCCGCCTGCTCAAGAGCTGGGACGGCGGCCCCGTGGAGATCGCCGGCGTGGTGGCCGAGGGCGACCCGATCGCCGCCGGCTTCCGCGTCGTGCACCTGCCCGGCCACGCCCCGGGGATGATCGGGCTGTTCCGCGACAGCGACGGGGTGGCGCTGACCACCGACTGCTTCTACACCCTGGATCCCCAGACCGGGCTCAAGGGCAAGGCCCGCGTCCCGCACGTGGCCTTCAACCTCGACACCGAGCAGGCGCGCGCGTCGATCGCCAAGCTCGCCGCGCTGGCCCCGACCGCCGCCTGGCCCGGCCACACCGAGCCGATCACCGGCGACGTGCGGGGCACGCTCGAGCAGGTCGTGGCCGGGACGCTCTGATGGGGCGCCGCAGCCGCGCCCGCGGCCGGGCGGGCGACCAGGACCCCTTCCCCGACGCGCCCGAGAGCACGTACACCGCGCCCGGCGGCGAGCAGGTCCTCGTCCTGCGCGGGGTGATGTCGCCCAAGACGCGGGCGCAGTACGCGGCGACCGTGCAGGGCAGCCCGCTGTCGCAGGAGGACGCCTGGCACCGCGCGGTCGAGTTCCTCTTCGAGCGGCTCGCCGTGCGCTGGAGCATCCACGACGTCCCCGTGGGCGACCAGAAGGAGATGCTCGCGCGCTTCCGCATGGCCGGCCAGGACGAGCGCGCCTGGATCCGCTCCGTGCTGCGCGAGCACTGCGCCGAGCTCTTCCCGGACGTCCAGGCCCCGTAGATTCCGGGCATGCCGATCGACGCCCCCACCCGCCTGCTGCTGGGCTCCGGGCCCAGCCCCGTCCCCGCGCGCGTGCTCGCCGCCGCCGGCCAGCCGACCGTCGGCCACCTGGACCCCTGGTTCAGCGACCTCATGCAGGACACCGCCGGGGCGCTGCGCCGCGTGATGCGCACCGACAACCGGGCGACCCTGCCGATCAGCGGCACCGGCAGCGCGGGGATGGACGCGATGGTGGCCAACCTCGTGGAGCCGGGCGACCGGGTGGTGTGCGGCGTGCACGGGCTGTTCGGCGAGCGCATGGCCGACGCGCTCGGGCGCCAGGGCGCCGAGGTGGTGCGCGTGGAGGCGCCGTGGGGCCGGGCGATCGAGGTCGAGCGCCTGATCGACGCGGTCGACGGGCGCACCGCCGCGCTGTTCGTCGTCCACGGGGAGACCTCCACCGGTGTCTGCCAGCCGCTCGACGGGCTGGCCGACGCGTGCCGCGCCCACGACGCGCTGCTGCTCGTGGACTGCGTCACCTCGCTGGCCGGCCAGCGACTGGAGCTCGACGCGTGGGGCGTCGACGCCGCCTTCAGCGGCACGCAGAAGTGCCTCAACGCGATCCCCGGCCTGGCCCCCTTCACCCTCGGCGAGCGGGCCGCCGAGCGGGTGATGCACCGCCGCACGCCGTGCCGCTCCTGGTACTTCGACCTCTCGCTCGTGCTGGGCTACTGGAACGATTCGGAGGGCGGAGCGCGCGCCTACCACCACACCGCGCCGATCAACCTCGTCTACGCCCTGCGCGAGGCGCTGGCGATCGTCGAGGACGAAGGGCTGGAGCGCCGGTGGGAGCGCCACGCCCGCGCCCACGACGCCCTGCGCGCAGCGCTGGCCCAGCTCGGCCTGGAGCGGCTGGCCCCCGACGGCGAGGCGCTGCACCCGCTGCTGGCGGTGCGCCTGCCGGAGGGTCTGCAGGACGAGGCGGGCATCCGCCGCGCGCTGCTCCTGGAGGACGGCATCGAGATCTCCGGCGGGCTCGGGCCCCTGGCCGGCAGCACGTGGCGCGTCGGGGTGATGGGCGTCGGGGCGAACCTGGAGCCCCAGGAGGCGCTCGTGCGCGCGCTGGCCCCGCGCCTGGGCCACGACCCGCAGGGCCCGCTCGACGCGCTGCGAGCCGGCTGGGCAGGATGACCGCCGTGCCCACGCCCCCCATGGATCCCGCCCGCTTCGCCGACCTCCTCGTCGGCTACTGCCTGGACGTCAAGCCGGAGCAGCGCGTCCTCATCCGCTCCACGGCGCTGGCCGCCCCGCTGCTGCTCGAGGTCGAGCGCGCGGTGCTGGAGCGCAACGCCTGGCCGATGGTGCGGGTGGAGCTGCCCGGCCAGCAGGCCAACTTCTTTCGCCACGCCCGCGACCTGCACCTGGACGACGTGGACGAACTCGCCCTGCGCGAGGCCAAGAAGGTCCAATGCCTGCTGGCGATCCAGGCCCCGTACGAGACCAATGCGCTCGCCGGCATCGACCCGCAGAAGATCGCCCGGCTGTCCCGCGGGCGGTCCGTGATCCGCGAGGCGACGATGAAGAAGCGCTGGTGCTCGACGCTGTGGCCGACCGAGGCCGGCGCCGAGCAGGCCGGGATGACGCTCGACGACTTCGGCGCCTTCGTGCGCAACGCGATGTTCCTCGGCCAGCCCGATCCCGTGGCCGGCTGGAACGAGCTGTCGCGGTTCCAGGACGGGGTGATCGAGCGCATGAGGAAGGTGCGCGAGATCCGCATCGAGGCGCCGGGCACCGACATCACGCTGTCGGTCAATCGCCGCACCTGGGTCAACAGCGACGGCAAGCGCAACATGCCCTCCGGCGAGATCTTCACGGGTCCGGAGGAGACGAGCGCCAACGGCCGCATCCGCTTCACCATCCCCTCCTCGCCCGCCGGGGTGCGCGTGACCGGGGTGGAGCTGGAGTTCAAGGACGGCGTGGTGGTGAACGCGACGGCCGAGGAGGGCGAGGAGTACCTGCGCCAGGTGCTGGCCACCGACCCCGGCGCGAGCCGCCTCGGCGAACTGGGCATCGGCACCAACTTCGGCATCGACCGCCCCATCGGCGCGATCCTCTTCGACGAGAAGATCGGCGGCACGGTGCACCTGGCCCTGGGCCGCTCGTACGCGGAGACCGGCGGCCAGAACACCAGCGCCCTGCACTGGGACCTCATCTGCGACCTGCGCGACGGCGGCCGGCTCAGCGCCGACGGGCAGCCGATCCTGCAGGACGGCCGCTTCGTCGGCTGACCTATTCGAACCTCGTGACATGAGCCCCGACAGGTGGGGCTCATGTCATGAGGTTCGGGCCGGGGGGCCGCCGATCGGGTGAAGACTTCGTTGCCGACGGCGGGCCGGGCGGCGCGCTGGGATACGTTGGGGGCGTGCGCCGCACCAAGATCGTCGCGACCATCGGTCCCGCCTCGCGTGACCCCGAGATCCTCGTCCGCATGGTCGAGGCGGGGATGGACGTCGTACGCCTGAACTTCTCCCACGGCACGCACGCCGAGCACGCCGAGACCGTCCAGCTCGTGCGCACCGCCGCCGGCCGGGCCGGACGCCCCGTGGCGATCCTGCAGGACCTCCCCGGCCCCAAGCTGCGCATCGGGCACGTCAAGGACGGTCGCATCGATCTGCAGCGCGGCTCGAAGGTGACGATCTCCTGCGGCGAGGAGGAGACCGAGGGCACGGCCGAGCACCTGTGGCTGTCGTGGCCCGGGCTGGCCGCCGCCATCGACCCCGGGGAGCTGCTCTACCTCGCCGACGGCGCGGTGCGCCTCGTCGCCACCGCCACCCGCCCCGGCGACCACGAGGTCGACTGCGAGGTGGAGATCGGCGGCTCCGTCGTCAGCCGTCAGGGGCTCAACATCCCCGGCCCAGTCGACGAGCTGCCGTCCGTGCCCGAGGAGGACCTGGCCCACCTGCGCGCCGGCATCGCCATGGGCATCGACATCGTCGCCCTGTCCTTCGTGCGCAGCCCGGACGACCTGGAGTTCGTGCGCGAGCACACGCGCATGCCCCTCATCGCCAAGATCGAGAAGCCCCAGGCGGTCGCCCGCATGGAGGAGATCATCCGCGCCGCCGACTGCATCATGGTCGCCCGCGGCGACCTGGGCATCGAGCTGCCGCTGCAGGAGGTGCCGATCGTCCAGAAGCGCCTCATCGCGATGGCCGGCTCGATGGCCCGCCCCACCATCACCGCCACCCAGATGCTCGACTCGATGGTCACCGCCGCGCGCCCGACGCGTGCCGAGGTGTCGGACGTGGCCAACGCGATCCTCGACGGCTCCGACGCGATCATGCTCAGCCAGGAGACCGCCGTCGGCGCCCACCCGATCGGGGCCATCGCCATGATGGACTCCATTGCGCGCACCACCGAGCGCGAGGCGCCCTACCAGGTGTGGAACGAGTCGCGCGTGCGGCGCGACGGGCGCGACCCCAGCTACACCGTGGCCCATGCCGCCTGCGAGGCCGCCCGCGAGCTGCAGCTCGACGCCCTCGTCGTGCCGACGCTGTCGGGCCGCAGCGCCCGCCTCGTCAGCGGCCACCGGCCCAACGTGCCGATCTACGCCCTCTCCCCCGGCAAGGAGACGGTCCGCCGGTGCGGGCTGATGTGGGGCGTGCGCGCGGCCAGCCAGCGTCGCCACGAGGTGACCGAGGAGCTGATCATCGACGCCGCCAAGCGCGTGGTCGAGCTGGGCTGGTGCCGCCCGGGGATGCGCGTGGGCGTCACCGCCGGGCTGCCGTCGGGCCGGCCGGGGACGACCAGCCTCTTCCAGGTCATGGAGCTGTAGCTACAGCAGCTCCTCGTCCACGGGGGCGCGGCGGTCGCGGCGCAGGAGCCAGGCCCCGAAGATCGCCATGCCGACGAGGACGCCGAGGGCCACCAGCGACGCCGGGTTCCCGAAGTCGGTGAGGTTGCCGCCCAGCGTGGTGTAGGCGAAGGCCCGCGGCGCGACGCCGAGCGCGGTGGCCAGGGCGAAGGCGCCCAGCCCCACCGGGGTGAGGCCGGCCGCGTAGTTGACGAGGTTGTAGGGCACCCCCGGGGCCACCCGCACGAGGAGGATCGCGCTGAAGCCACGGTCGCCGACCCACCGGCGCAACCCCGTGATCCGCGGGCCCGCCAGCTCCGTCACGGCGTCGTGGGCCCACCACCGGGACAGGCTGAAGGCCAGGCAGGCGCCCAGCGTCGCGCTGACGATGGAGATCGGGGTGCCGGCCACCGCCCCGAACAGCAGGCCGCTGGCGGCGGACAGGATCGGGCCCGGGAAGAGCGCCACGGTGAGCAGCGCCGAGAGCACGATGAACACGGCGGGCGCGGCCCAGCCGGCGTCGTCGACCCGGTCGCGCACGGCGTCCGCCGACAGCGACCCGCTCAGCGCCAGCAGCAGGAAGAGGGTGGCCAGGCCGCCCGCCAGGACGACGAGCCGGGTGCGCGGGCCGAGCACGGCGGTGGGTCAGCGATGGGGCCGGCGCGCTATCCGCGCTGGATCTGCGAGCCGGGCACGATGTCGTCGCGGCCGTCGGGCCAGCGCACCCACGCCTTGTACCCGCCGTCGTAGTCGTTGCCCAGCAGGATGAGTGTGGCGGGGTCGCCCATGGCCGTGCACTGCTCGTCGCCCTCGTCGTCCAGGCCGCGCCAGACGCGCACGAAGGCGTTGTGCTCCCACTCCTGCGCCACCGTGGTCGGGTCGGTGTGCCCGGGGTGGATGACCGTCTCGGGCGGCAGCCCCAGCAGCGTGTCCATGACCGACGTCTTCAGGTCGGCATAGGAAGTCGAGCCGGGCGCGCGGACGCCCCCGACCGAGTCCTTGAACAGCGTGTCCCCCGTGAAGACATTGCCGTCGATGAGCAGGGAGAGCATCCCGGCGGTGTGGCCGGGGGTGTGCAGCGTGCGCACCTGCAGGCCGCCGATGTCCAGCGTCTCGTCCTCCTGCATCGTGCCGGTGACGATGCCGGGCACGAGCTCCTCCACGAGCGGGCGCTCGAGCGGGTGCACGAGCACCTCCAGGTCGGGCCAGCGCTCCAGCAGGGCGGGCGCCTCGCTGACGTGGTCGTAGTGGTGGTGGGTCAGGAGGATGTGGGTGGGGGTGATCCCCAGGCGGTCCGCCGCCTCGATGAGCGGCGCCACCGGGCCGCCGGCGTCGACGAAGAACCCGCCGCCGCCCTCCTCGCCCACGAGGTAGGTGTTGGAGAGGAACTGATCGTTCATGGAGCGCTCGATGACCATGCCTACAGCTTCGCATGCGCATCGCCGGGGCCGCACGCGGGTACGCTCGCACCCATGACCGCGCTCATCCACACCTGCTACCGCATCGGCGACATCGACCGCTCGGTCGCCTTCTACAACGCCCTGGGCCTGGAGGAGATCGGCCGCATGCCGATCCGCGACGAGGCGATCAACGTCTTCATGGGCTTCCCGGGCGACGGGGCGCGCCTGGAGCTGACCCACAACTTCGGCGTCGACTCCTACGAGATGGGCACCGGCTACAACCACATCGCGATCGCGGCGCCCGATCTGGACGCCACCCTCGAGAAGCTCGCCGCGCAGGGCATCGAGCCGGAAAAGCCGCCCTACACGGTGCGCGAGGGCGGCTCCCGCCTGTGCTTCGTGCGCGACCCCGACGGCTACCGCGTCGAGCTGATCGAGACCGACCCGTCCACGGACTGACGGGCCGGCCTCGGCCGG
>CAZXNX010000052.1:0-10969 GCA_964642225.1 uncultured Solirubrobacteraceae bacterium
CCTCCAACCCCTCCCCCGGCCCGACGGTGATCCTGCGCGTCACGCCGCGGGCCGCCTGGCGGCGCCTCACGGTGGAGGTCGCCTACACGCCCGCCGCCTCGCTGGCGCGGGCCGAGGAGCTGGCCCCGGGCCTCAGGGCCGGGTGAGCAGCTCCACCAGCACGGCCGGGTCGCGGCGGATGCGCTCGCCCGCGCCGACCGTGCGGTCGCGGCGCACCAGGACGACGTCCTCGGCGCGCTCGAGCTGCCGCAGGCGCCCGTCGGCGATGAGCCGCTCGTCGACCGCGCCGAGCTTTCCCTCGAAGGTGGTGAAGACCGGGGTGCCGAGCGCGACCGCCTCGCGGTTCATCGTGCCGCCCGCGCTGACGACGAGGTCGGCGAAGGCCACCAGCGACGGCCCGTCGATCGCCCGCTCGGGGATCACGAAGCCGCCCTCGCGCCGCAGCTCCACCCGCTGCTTGTCGGTGCGCGGCAGCACGACGACCTGCCCCTGCTCGCGCAGGCGGTGCAGCACGTCCGCGAACACGTCGTTCTCGAAGCGGTGGTAGAGCGACACGGCCGGCGGCGTGCGCACGACGGCCAGCGGCGCCGCAGGATCCAGGCCCAGCTCGTCGAGCACCGCCGGGTCGGGCTCCAGGTCGGCGAGGTAGTACTCCTCCTTGAGCCCCTCGTACCCGCGGATCTTGTGCTCGGCGCAGTAGCGGGTCAGGCGGTCGTGGGGGATCACGTCGGGCACGACCACGGCGCGGGCGAGCCGGCCGTTGATGGTGTGCTGCACGGTGGCGAACTCGTAGTCGAACATCGTGGCCGACGGGATCCGCAGCAGCGCGGCGGCGACCGAGATGTCGTTGGACCCGTGGCCGATGGCCAGGTCGAAGGGGCCGTGGCGCCGCGCCCACCGCACCAGGGCGCCGGAGCGCTGGGCCAGGCCGACCGCCTTGGCCGCCACGTGGCCGCCGCGGTGGTGGCCGATGACGGTCGCCTCGATCCCCATCCGCTCGCACAGCCCGACCGTCTGGGCGAAGTCGCGCGCGGTCACCCGGACCTCGTCGCCGCGCGCCCGCAGATGCTCGATCACGGGGCGCAGGACCAGGACGTGCGGGCTGTTGGTCAGGTCGATCCAGACGCGCATGGACGGCGCAACGCTACCCTTCCCCGTCTTGATGCCCATTCTCGCCTCCATCACACAGCCGATCGTCGACTGGGCCACCGGGGTCGTCGGCGACCTGGGCCTCCCTGGGATCTTCCTGCTCATGGCGCCGGAGAGCGCCGGCATCCCGATCCCGTCCGAGGCGACGATGCTGTTCGCCGGCTTCAACGTCTACAAGGGCGAATACAGCCTGTTCGCCGCCGTCGCGACCGGCACGATCGCCAACGTCGTGGGCTCGTGGATCCTCTACGCGGTGGGCTACTACGGCCGCACCGAGGTGCTGCTCAAGCACGGCCGCAAGATCCACATCACGCCCGAGCGGATCGCCCAGGCGGACCGCTGGTTCGAGAAGTACGGCAGCTGGGCCGTCTTCTTCTCCCGGATGCTGCCGATCGTGCGCACGTTCATCTCCCTGCCGGCCGGCGTGGCCCGCATGCCGTTCTGGAAGTTCACGATCTTCACCTTCCTGGGCTGCCTGCCGTGGATCCTCATGCTCACGCTGATCGGCCGTGAGGCGGGCGCCAACTGGGAGGACTGGCAGAGCAAGCTCCACTACGTGGATTACGTCGCCATCGTCCTGATCGTCGGCACCGTCGCCTACTTCGCCATCCGCTGGTTCAAGAACCGCAACACCCCCACGGCCGCCGTCGGCCAGGCGGGCGGCAGCGAGGCCGACGCGCCCGGTGCGCCGCCCCTCCCGTAGCCGGACCCGGGGAGACCAGGGCTCCGCGCTCCCCGTCCGGCACGCGGCGCTCCTGGGCCTGCTGCACGGCCCGGCCGAGCTGCTGCCGATCTCGTCCTCCGGGCACACCGAGCTGGTGCCGTGGCTGCTGGACTGGCCCTATGCCGAGCTGGACCCCGAGCTGCGCAAGGCCTTCGGCGTGGCCCTGCACGCCGGCACCGCCGCCGGGCTGCTCATCGCCCTGCGCGGGGAGGTGGGCGAGGCCGCGCGCGACCTGGACCGCCGGCGCGTCACGCTGATCGCCCTCTCGTTCCTGCCGCCCGCCGTGATGGGCCTGCGCTTCGAGCGCACCATCGAGGAGAGGCTCGGCACCCCCGGGTCGATCGCCGCCGGGCTCGTGCTCGGCTCCGTGCTGATGGTGGTGGCCGACCGGGTGGGCCCGCAGGAGCGCACCCGCGACGAGGCGGGCGCGGCCGACGCGCTGGCCCTGGGCCTGGGCCAGGCCGCCGCGCTCATCCCCGGCGTGTCGCGCAACGGCGCCTCGCTGGCCGCCGTGCGCCTGCGCGGCTTCAAGCGCACCGACGCCAACGCGCTCTCGCGGCACGTGGCCCTGCCGGTCATCGTCGGCGCCAGCCTGCTCAAGGGCACCCGCCTGGCCCGCCGCGGCCTGCCGCCCGGGATCGCCGCCGCCTTCGCGGTCGGCACCGCCGCCTCGTTCGCCTCGACGCTCGCCTCGGCCTGGATCGTGCGCAAGGTCGAGCGGGACCGCTCACCGGCGCCCTACGCGCTCTACCGGGTGGCGCTGGCCGGGGTGGTCGCGGCCCGCCTGCGCCGCCGCCGCTGAGCATCCCGGCGCCCCTGCGGCCTGCGGTCGGCCGACGGGCCTGTCAGCATGGGGCGCGTGAGTGACGCATACGCCGCCGCGGGTGTCGATACCGCCCGCGCCGCCCAATCCATCGACGGGCTGGTCGCCGTCCTGCAGTCCATCCAGACCGGCGCGCCGAGCCGCTCGGTGCTGCCCTCCGGCCATTACGCCGCCGTGCTGCGCATCGCGCCCAACCTCGGCATCGCCCTGGCGACCGACAGCGTCGGCTCCAAGCTGATCCTGGCCGAGCAGACCCAGCGCTTCGACACCATCGGCATCGACTGCATGGCGATGAACGTCAACGACCTCATCTGCGTCGGCGCCGAGCCGATCGCGCTGCTCGACTACATCGCGGTCGAGGAGGTGGACTCCCAGATGCTCACCGACATCGCCATCGGCCTGAAGGAGGGCGCCGAGCAGGCGGGCGTGGAGATCCCCGGAGGCGAGGTCTGCCAGATCCCCGAGCTGCTCCAGGGCCACCCGTCCCCCTACGGCTTCGACCTCGTGGGCGCCGCCATCGGCACCGTCTCCCTCGACGCGATCGTCACCGGCGCCGACTGCGTGCCCGGCGACGCCGTCATCGGCCTGCCCGCCAGCGGCCTGCACTCCAACGGCTACACGCTCGCCCGCCACGCCCTCCTGGACGACGGGCCGCTCACCCTGGACGCCACCCCGCCCGAGCTGGGCGGCGCCAGCGTCGCCGACGCCCTGCTGGAGCCCACCGTCATCTACGTGCGCGCCGCGCTGGACCTCCTGCGCTCGGACGTGCCCGTCCACGGCCTGGCGCACATCACCGGCGACGGCCTGTGCAACCTCCTGCGCCTCACCGGCGATCGCGCCGGGTTCTCCGTCGAGGCGCCCCTGCCCTCCCAGCCGATCTTCGAGCTCATCGCCCGCCACGGCAACGTCTCCGTCGCCGACATGTGGGAGGTCTTCAACATGGGCTGCGGCTTCGTGTGCGTCGTCCCCCCGGAGCGCGAGGCGGACGCGATCGCCCTGCTGTCGGAGCGCCATCCCGGCACCGCCCGGATCGGCACGGTGACCGACGCCGGGGGCACGATCGTGGCCCCGTCGCTGGGGATCGCGGGCGACCGCGGATCGCTCCACAGCCTCTGACGCGCGCGCCGACGCCTGACGGTCGTACCATCGGTGCGGTGAAACTCCCCTGCCAAACCGGCGTCCGCGTAGGTGAACGGCCCCGGCACGGCGAACTGGACACGAAGGGGCCCGGTCCCGGGCCCCACGTCGGACGAGCAGAATACGGACAGTGAGCGCAACCGTCGGCACCCTCCTCTCGGGTCGTTACCGCCTCGACCAACAGGTCGGGGCGGGAGGCATGTCCACGGTCTATCGCGGGTTCGACACCACGCTGGAGCGCCAGATCGCCGTGAAGGTGATGCACCGCGACGTGGCCGAGCAGTCCGAGCAGCTCGAGCGTTTCCGCCGGGAGGCCCGCGCCGTGGCCCAGCTCAGCTTCCCCTACATCGTCGGCGTCATCGACGCGGGCGAGGACAACGGGACGCCGTACATCGTCCTGGAGTTCGTCGAGGGCGAGACGCTGAAGGAGACGATCCGCCGCAACGGCCGCCTCTCCCCCTCCGAGGCGGTGGCCTACGCCATCGAGATCGCCCGCGCCCTGGGCTACGCCCACGACCGCGGCATCGTGCACCGCGACGTGAAGCCCCAGAACGTCCTCGTGGATGTCGAGGGCGCCGCCAAGGTGACCGACTTCGGCATCGCCCGGTCGCTGGACCAGGAGGGCCTCACCGCCGACGGGCGCGTCCTGGGCACCACCGACTACGTCTCCCCCGAGCAGGCGCTCGGCCACCCCGTCACCGGCCAGTCGGACCTCTACTCGCTGGGCATCGTCCTCTTCGAGATGCTCACCGGCGACGTCCCCTTCAAGGGCGACAACCAGGTCGCGGTGGCGATGAAGCACGTGCGGGAGGAGATCCCGGACGTGCAGGTGCGCCGCCCGGAGATCTCCACGGCGCTGGCCACCGTGGTGGACCGGGCCACCGCCAAGGACCTCAGCGAGCGCTACCTCGACGCCGAGGCGATGATCGCCGAGCTCGAGGACGTGCTGGTGGTGGAGGCGGCCCGCTCGGGCCAGGCGACCGGCGAGGCCACCGCGGTCATCCGCACGCTGCCCCCCAAGGCGCGGGGACGCATCCCCCTGCGCCTGCGCCACTCCGTGGCCTTCTTCCTCGTCCTGGCCGCCGTCGCCGTCGGGGTCCTGGCCCTGCTCGGCGTGTTCGCCACCGACAACACCACCCGCGGCACCGGGGTCACCAAGTCGTCCCCGCCGGTGGCCGGGCTGGTCTCCGACTCGCTGGCCTCCGACGCCGCGCACGACTTCGACCCGCCGCCGGGCGACGGCGCCGAGCACTCCGACGAGACGCCGTTCGTCCTGGACCGCGACCCCAACACCACGTGGTCGACCGAGACGTACACCGACAAGGCGATGCCCAAGCCGGGCGTCGGCATCTACCTCGACGCCAAGCCGGGGGTCGAGGCCCGCTCGATGCGGATCAAGACGACCACGCCGGGGTGGAACGGCAAGGTCTACGTCGCCAAGACCGGGCCGCCCAAGGACCTCGCCGGCTGGGGGACGCCGGTCGGCTCGATCACCTCGGCCAAGAGCACCACCAACGTGCCGCTCGACACGGCCGGCAACACCTACCGGTACTACCTGCTGTGGATCGAGAAGCTCCCGCCCGGCAAGGAGCGCGTCGAGATCTCCGAGCTCGAGCTGTTCGTGCCGCGCACCACGCGGCGCTAGCCCCCCCGGGGCTAGAAGCGGTAGGCGCGCTCGCGGGCGTGGCGCTCGACGGCGAGCGTGACGAGCTGGTCGACGAGGTCGGGATAGGGCAGGCCGGAAGCGGCCCACAGCTTGCCGTAGACGCTCGTCTGGGTGAAGCCGGGCATGGTGTTGAGCTCGTTGAGCAGCACCGTCTCGCCCTCGACGAAGAAGTCGGCGCGGGCCAGGCCGCTGCAGCCGGACAGCGTGAACGACTCGCACGCCAACGCCTGGACCCGCTCACGCGCGGTGTCGCTGATCTCGGCCGGGGTGCGCAGCTCCATCCCGCCCGGCGTGTACTTGGCCTCGAAGTCGTACCAGTCGGCGTCGATCACGATCTGCCCGGGCTCGCTGGCCCGCGGCGCGTCGGTGTGCCCCAGGACCGAGCACTCGATCTCCAGCCCGGCACAGCCCGCCTCGACGATGACCCGCGGGTCGTGGGCGAAGGCGACGTCCAGGGCGGCGGGCAGCTCGTGCGCGGCGGCGACCTTGCCGATGCCCACCGACGAGCCCAGCCGGGCCGGCTTGACGAACACGGGCAGGCCCAGCGCGGCGAGGCGCTCCAGGACGGCGCCCGAGTCGACCGCCCATTCGTGGGCGAGCACCGCGGCGTAGTCCACCTGCGGGACGCCCCCGGCCGCCATCAGGTCCTTGGCCACCAGCTTGTCCATGCACGCGGCCGAGGCGAGCACGCCCGACCCCACGTAGGGCACGTCGAGCAGCTCGAGCAGCCCCTGGACGGTGCCGTCCTCCCCGAACGGCCCGTGCAGGACGGGGAACACGACGTCGACGCCCAGCAACCCGTGGCCGGCGCGCAGCTCCACGTCGGCACCGCTCGCGTCGAGCCAGCGGCCGTCCCGGGTGACCTCCACGTCGACCGGCTCGTGGCCGGACAGGGCCAGCCCCTCGCGGACGGAGGCCGCGCTGGCCCGGGAGATGTCGTGCTCGCTGGAGCGCCCGCCTCCGAGGACGGCGACGCGCATCAGGGCGCCCCAGCGCCGCCGCTGGGCGTGGTGGGCGTCGTGATGGGCGCGCCGGTGCGCCCGACGAGGATCGTCACCTGGCTGCCCTTCTTGGCCTTGCTCCCGCCGGAGGGCGACTGCGACTGCACGATGCCCTCCTGCGACGGGGTGTCGACGTCCTCGTCGGTCACCTTGACGGTGAAGCCGGCGCCCTCCAGCGTGTTGGTCGCGCCCGCCTCGTCGTCACCGGTGACGTCGGGCACGGTGACCTGGTCGGAGGCCTTGGCCACCACGAGCGAGATCGTCGCGCCGGGTGCGGCCGTGGCGCCGCCCGCCGGGTCCTGGGACAGCACCGTCCCCGGCTCCTGGTCGGAGACCTGCTGGGTGGTGGAGGCGCCGAAGCCCTTGGCCGAGAGCTGGCTGCGGGCGTCGTCGATCTGCGAGCCGACGACGTTGGGCACCGCGACCTGCTTGGGGCCGGTGGACACGACGAGCTGCACCGTGGAGCCGGCGGTGGCCTTCGTCCCCGCCTTGGGATCGGTGGCGATGACGCGGTTCTTGCTCACGGTGTCGCTCGACTGGGTCGTCTTCGTGACCTTGAACCCGGCGGCCTCGAGCGTCTGCTGGGCCGCGTTCTGGCCCTGGCCCGCCACGTCGGGTATCGCCTTCTTCCCCGGCCCGCGGGACACGGTGAGGGTGATGGTCGAGCCCTCGTCGGCCTTCTCCAGCGCGGCGGGGTCCTGGGCCAGGACGGTGCCGACCTTCTTGCTGGACGTCTTCTCCTTGGTGTCGGTGGAGAAGCCCTTGGCCTCCAGCGTCTTCTGCGCGCTCGCCTCGGTGAGGCCGACCACGTCGGGCACGGCCACCTGCTTGGGCGAGCTGTCGCTCGTGAGGACGATGGCCAGCACGATGGCGGCGATGAGCAGCGCGGCCAGGCCGCCCCACAGCCACCACTTCTTGCGGTTGTCGTCCTCCTCGGCGGGCGGGTAGGCCTCCTCCGCCACGGGCGCGACGGCCACGTAGGCGTTGGAGTAGAGAGGAGCCCCACCCTCCCGCGGGAGGTTGACCTTGGCCTGCTCCAGCGCGGCGATGAACTGGTCGTCGTCCTGGTAGCGGTCCGCCGGGTTCTTGTTGAGCGCGATCAGCGTGACCTGCTCGAGCTCCGGCGTGACCATCGTGTTGAACTGCGACGGCGGGATCGGCGCCTCGCTCACCTGCTTCAGGGCGATGGTCACCGCGCTCTCCCCGTCGAACGGCACGCGGCCGGCGAGGAGCTCGTAGAGGATGATCCCGATCGAGTAGATGTCCGACGTCGGCCCGACCGCGTGCCCCTGGGCCTGCTCCGGGGACAGGTACTGCGCGGTGCCCATGATCGACCCGGTCTGCGTCATGTCCGACGCCCCGGCCCGGGCGATGCCGAAGTCGGTGACCTTGACCCGGTCCTCGGCGTCGACGATGACGTTCTGCGGCTTGAAGTCGCGGTGGATGATCCCCCGCGAGTGGGCGAACTTGGCGGCCCGCAGGATCTGGAGCGTGTAGTCGATGGCCCGCGCGGGGTCCATCGGGGACTCCTCGTGGACGATCTGCTTGAGGGACCGGCCCTCGAGGTACTCCATGGCGATGTAGTACGTGCCGTCGTAGGCGCCGCGGTCGTACACCGCCACCACGTTGGGGTGCTGCAGCCCGGCCGCGCTGGAGGCCTCGCGGCGGAACCGCTCGACGAACTCCTCGTCCGCGGCGAACCGGCGGTACAGGACCTTCAGGGCGACCTTGCGGCCCAGCTGCTGGTCCTCGGCGCAGTAGACGTCGGCCATGCCACCGGAGCCCACGCGGTAGAGGACGCGGTAGCGCCCGTCGACGATGGTGTCGGCTTCGAGTCGTTCGGTCATCTCAGGAGGGTCTCCATCACGTCTCTGGCGATGGGGGCGGCGACGGTACCGCCTTGCCCCCCGTCGCTGCGTTCCACGGTCACGGCGATCGCGACCTTGGGGTTGTTCACCGGTGCGAAGGCGATGAACCAGGGTTGGGTGGTGCCGTTGTCGATGTCGATCTGTGCCGTGCCGGTCTTGCCCGCCACAGCGATGCCGTTCAGCGCCGCGGCGGTACCCGTTCCCTCATCCACGACGCGCGCCATCATCTCAGTGACCTCACGTGCCGATTTCGCGGACATGACCCGCGATTCCTCCTGTGGGTCGATGCTGTCACGCACCCGTCCGTCGGGATCGACGACCTTGTCGCCCAGTCGCGGCTGCATGAGCACGCCGTCGTTGGCCACCGACGAGGCGACCATCGCCATCTGCATGGGGGTGACGAGCAGCTTGTCCTGCCCGATCGCCATGCGGCCCAGGTCCACGCGCCGGTCGGTCGCCGACACCCGCCTGCGCCCGCGGTCCACGTACAGCCCGCTGGGGCGCATCTGGTCGTCGGGATAGTCCATCGGCGGATCCTTGCCGAAGCCGAGGCGGTCCATGTACTTCGCCATCGTGGGCGCCCCGAGCTTCAGCGCGACCTGCGCCCACACGGTGTTGACCGAGTTGGTCAGCGCGGTCGTCAGGTCGATGTCGCCGAACTGCTCGCCGGAGTCGTTGGCCAGCGGCGTGCCGGAGACCTCCAGCGGGCTCTTGCCGCTGAGGACCGAGTCCGGCGTGACCTTGCCGCTGTCCATCGCCGCGATCGCGGTGACGACCTTGAAGGTGGATCCGGGCGGGTACAGGCCCTGGGTGGTGCGGTTGAGCGTCGGGGAGCCCTCGGCCGTGTTCAGCTCGGCCAGGCCGCCGCGGGTGCCCATGAGGTTCTGGTCGAAGCCCGGGTCCGAGGCCATGACCTTGACCGCGCCGCTGCGCGGGTCGAGCGCCACGACCGCACCGCGCCGGCCTGCCAGCCCGTCGAGCGCGACGCGCTGGGCCACCGGGTCGAGCTGGGTGACGAGCTCGTCGCCCACCGGCTTGTCCCCGGTGAGCTGGTCGAGGATCGTCTTGAACTCCCCGTGCTGGCCGGTGAGCGGGTCGTTGTACTCGCGCTCCAGCCCGGCCCGGCCCGGGGTGGTGTACGAGTAGCCGACGGCCTGGGAGAAGAGGCTGTTGGGGTAGCGCCGGGTGTACGTGCCGCCGCCCGCCGGCACGCTGCGGGCCAGCGTCGTGCCGTCGGCGGCGAGGATCTTGCCGCGGTGGATCTTCTGCTGGGCGAGCACGGCCCGCTGGTTGCGCTGGTTGTTGCGCAGCGCGTCCGCCGAGAAGACCGTCGACTTCGAGGTGAAGTAGACGAGCACCCCGAAGAGCACGACGATCAGCGCGAACAGGCGCAGGATGGGCGCGTTCATGCCGGCCTTCGCGATCGGTCGGAGACCATGAGCAGCAGGGCGAGCAGGACGAAGTTGGCCACGATGGACGAGCCACCGTACGACACGAACGGCAGCGTCACGCCGGTCAGCGGGATCGTCTTGGTCACGCCGCCCACGATCACGAAGACCTGCAGGGCGAAGACGGCGGTCAGGCCGGCCGCCAGCAGCTTGGAGAACGAGTCACGGGCGAGGATCGCCGTCTTGAACCCGCGCTCGGCGAACAGGAGGTAGATGACGAGCAGCCCGCAGGCGCCGGCGAGCCCCAGCTCGTTGGTGATCACCGAGTAGATGAGGTCGGTCTGGGGCGCCGGCAGGATCGAATCCCCGGTCGTGGGCTGCTTGAGCAGCGCCTGGCCGATGCCGGTGCCGAACAGGCCACCGTCGGCCTGGGCGAAGAGGGACTGGGCGAGCTGGTAGCTGCCCCCCGGCTCGTCGTAGAGCGTGCCGAACGGCTCCTTCCACGCGTCGATGCGGTCCTGCACGTGCGCGGTGTGCGAGCCGATGAACCACGCGCCGAGGGCGAACAGCCCGAAGCCGATCACCGGGTAGGCCAGGCGGTTGGTGGCCACGTAGAGGACGGCCAGGAACCCGCCGAAGAACATGAGCGAGGTGCCCAGGTCGCGGATGACGAGCAGGAGCATCATCGCCGCGCCGAACACGAGCAGCAGCGGTCCGAGCTGGCGGATCGGGGGCCAGCTCACCCCCATGAAGCGGCGGCCGCCCTTGCTCAGCGCGTCGCGGTTGTCGCGCAGGTAGCTGGCGACGAAGATGATGATCCCGATCTTGGCGAACTCCCCGGGCTGGAAGGTCACCGAGCCGAGCCGCACGCTGAGGTTGGCCCCGTTGGTCGTCTGCCCGATCCCCGGCAGCAGCGGGAGCATGAGCAGGCCGAGGCTGACCGCGGCGATGACGTACCGGTAGCCCTCCAGCCGGCGGTAGTCGCGCAGCACCAGGATGGTGGCCATGAAGGCGACGATCCCGACGAAGAACCAGCGCGCCTGGTCGGCGGCCAGGGTCTGGTCGATCCGGTAGATGAAGACGAGGCCGAAGCAGGCCAGGGTCGCCACCAGCGGGAAGAGGTATGGGTCGGCGTAGGGCAGCCGCCAGCGCAGGAACAGGTGCACGACCAGGCACAGGCCGAGGAAGATCGCCCCGTAGGTCAGGGAGGCGG
>CAZXNX010000053.1:0-10949 GCA_964642225.1 uncultured Solirubrobacteraceae bacterium
GCGGCCAGCTCACCGAGGCCGTGCGGCGCAAGCCGTACTGCGTCCTGCTGCTCGATGAGATCGAGAAGGCCCACCCGGACGTCTTCAACATCCTGCTGCAGATCCTGGAGGACGGTCGCCTGACCGACGCCCAGGGCCGCACGGTCGACTTCCGCCACGCCATCGTGATCATGACGTCGAACATCGGCGCCTCCGAGATCGCCAGGAACACGCCGCTGGGCTTCGCCGTCTCCGAGGACGAGACGGGGATCACCTACGACGACATGAAGAACCGGATCATGGGCGAGCTGAAGAAGGTCTTCCGCCCGGAGTTCCTGAACCGGATCGACGACGTCATCGTGTTCCACAAGCTGCAGAAGGACGAGATCAAGCAGATCATCGAACTGCTGCTGCTGCGCATCCGCCAGTCGCTCGCCGACCGGGAGCTGCAGCTCGAGCTCACCGAGGACGCCAAGGACTTCCTGGTCGACAAGGGGTGGGACCCGTCCATGGGCGCTCGCCCGCTGCGCCGTGCCATCCAGCGCTACATCGAGGATCCGCTCGCGGACTTCGTGCTGCGCGAGGAGCTGACGCCCGGCGGCACGGTGATGGTCGAGGCCGGCCCCGAGGGCGCCGAGCAGGGCCTGGCGCTCACCATCGCCCAGCCCAAGGTGCCGCTCACCGTCGGCGGTGACGCCTCCCAGGCCCAGGAGGGCGACGCCGAGGCGGCCGCGCCGGAGACGGTGACGCCGCCCGCCCCGCCCGCCGAGGACGACACGTCGGCCGCCGACACCGCCCACGACGCGGAGTAGCGGTCCCGGCGTGGAGCCGGTGAGGATCAAGGTTCGTGACGACGGCCCGCTCAAGGTGAGTGGGCCGTTCGTCCTGGAGGACGGGGAGGGGCGCGAGGTGCCCCTGCCCCAGGACGGCCGGGCGGTCGTCCTGTGCCGCTGCGGGAAGTCGGCCGACAAGCCGTTCTGCGACGCCAGCCACCGTGGGTGCGGCTTCTCCTCCCGGGTGCGGGCGCCGTCGCCGTGAGCGGGGCGGGTGAGGGCCGGCCGCCGCTGTCGCCCGGGACCCGGGCCGTGCACGGCGGCCTGCCGGACGCCGCCGACGGCGAGCCCATCCTCCCGGGCCCGGTCTTCGGGTCCCTCTTCCACCTGGCCGGCGACATCGACGCGTCCAACGCGGCGCAGTCCTACCACCGGCTCGGCAACCCGACCTGGACGCGCTACGAGCAGGCTCTGGCCGGCCTGGAGGGCGGCGACGTCGTCCTCTTCTCCTCCGGGATGGCCGCGGTGGCCGCGGTGCTCACCACGCTGCTGTCCACCGGGGACGTCCTCGTGGCGCCGGCCGACGGCTATCACGGGCTGCGCGGCCTGACCGACGGCCTCCTGGCCCGCATGGGCGTGCAGGTGCGCCTGGTGCCCTCCACCGACGCGGACGTCCTCGAGGCGGTGGCCGCGGACCCGCCGCCCACGCTCGTGTGGGTGGAGAGCCCGACCAACCCGGGGCTGGGGGAGCTGGACGTCGCCCGGATCGCCGCGGCCGCCCACGCCCGCGGCGCGGTCCTGGCCGTCGACAGCACCCTGGCCACGCCGCTGCGGCGCCGCCCCCTCCAGGAGGGGGCCGACCTCGTCGTGGTCAGCGCCTCCAAGCACCTCACCGGCCACTCCGACCTCGTGCTCGGCTACGTGGCCGTCGCCGACCCCGACCGCACCCCGGCCCTGGTGGCCTCGCGGCTGCTGGGCGGCGCCATCGCCGGGCCGATGGAGACCTGGCTGGCCCACCGCTCGCTGCCCACCCTGGAGGTGCGGCTGCTGCGCCAGGAGGAGACGGCGCGGGCGCTGGTGGAGCTGCTGTCGCGGCGCCCCGACGTCAGCGACGTGCGCTACCCGGGCTTCGGCTCGGTGCTCGCCTTCACGCTGGCCGACGCCGCCCGGGCCTGTGCCTTCCTGGCCGGTTGCGCGCTCGTCGCCGAGGCCACGAGCTTCGGCGGCGTCCACAGCACCGCCGAGCGCCGCGGCCGCTGGCCGGCCGACGCCGTGGCGCCCGGCTTCATCCGCTTCAGCGTGGGGATCGAGAGCACCGAGGACCTGCTCGCCGACGTGTCGGCGGCCCTGGACCGCGCGGGCTGATCCGGCGGGCCGGCGGGGCGAACCCGTCGGGGCCCGCCCCTAGGGTGAACGGGTCCATGGCTCGCCCGACCACCATCCACGTCTGCTCGGCCTGCGGGCACGTCGCCCCCCGCTGGATGGGGCAGTGCCCGGGCTGCGACGAGTGGAACACGATGGTCGAGGAGCGCGTGCCCGTCGCCGCCGCCGGGGGCGGCAAGGGACGCGGCGGCGCCTCCACCGCGGCCCGGGCGGCCGCCACCGTGCCCACCGTGCTGCGCGAGGTCCGGGCCGCGCGCGTGGCCCGGCTCTCCACCTCCATCGGCGAGCTCGACCGCGTCCTCGGGGGCGGCCTGGTGCCCGGTTCCCTCGTGCTCCTGGGCGGCTCGCCGGGCATCGGCAAGTCGACGCTCACCAACATGGCCCTCGGGCACCTCGCCGCGGCCGGCCGCTCCACGCTCTACGTCTCCGGCGAGGAGTCGGCCGCGCAGGTGCGCCTGCGGGCCGAGCGGCTCGGCGCCGGCGCCCTGGACGTGCCGATGCTCGCCGAGACCGACCTGGACGCCGTGCTGGCCACGCTGGAGGCGCAGCGGCCCGACGTGTGCGTCATCGACTCCGTCCAGACCCTGTACGCCGCCGAGCTGACCGGCGCCCCCGGTTCCGTCGGGCAGGTGCGCGAGGTGGCCAGCCGCATCATGGGCGTCGCCAAGCGCCTGTCCATCGCCGTGATCCTCGTCGGGCACGTGACCAAGGAGGGGTCGCTGGCCGGTCCCCGCGTGCTCGAGCACCTCGTGGACTGCGTGCTGCAGTTCGAGGGCGAGCGCGAGCGCACCTACCGCACGATCCGCGCGCTGAAGAACCGCTTCGGCTCCACCAACGAGGTCGGGGTCTTCGAGATGCGCGAAGGCGGCCTCGTCGAGGTGCTCGACGCCTCCGCCCGCTTCGTGGGGGAGGCCACCCGGGCGGCCGGCAGCGTCGTCCTGGCTTCGATGGAGGGATCGCGCCCGCTGCTCGTGGAGGTGCAGGCCCTCGTGTCCCCGAGCGAGCTGGTGCCGCCGCGCCGCATCGCCAACGGCATCGACCGCAACCGCCTGGCCCTCGTGCTCGCGGTGCTGGCCCGCCACGGCGGCGTGGCCGTGGGCACGGCCGACGTGTTCGTCAACGTCGTCGGCGGCGTGCGGGTGGACGAGCCGGGCGCCGACCTGGCCGTCGCGCTGGCCGTCGCCTCCGCGGCCCGCGGCGTGATCCTGGGCGCCGATGACGGCGAACAGGCGCCGCCGCTGGCCGTCTTCGGCGAGGTCGGGCTGACCGGTGAGCTGCGCAGCGTGGGGCACCCGGACCGCCGCCGCGAGGAGGCGGCGAAGTTCGGCCTGCGCCGGGTCATCGAGCCGGCCGACCATCCCACCCTGCGGGCCGCGTTGCGCGCCGCGCTGGGCACGTCGGCACGCGCCGCCCGGGCCGCCTGAACCTGGCGCGTCGGCGTCCTCTGGGCCCGGCGCTGCACGTGGTCAGGGAAATCTAAAGACGCTGCTAGAATGTGGGTTGTGGGTGCCCGATCCGGCGATGAGCTGTTTGACTCCGATAGTCGCCAAGAGCCTCGGCTCGTCAATGCACTTGAGATGGTCGCGCCCGGGTCCGCGCTGCGTGAGGGCATCGATTCGATCGTCCACGCGCGCACCGGCGGGATGGTGGTGATCGGCGAGCCCGAGGACCTGAGCTTCATGTTCTCCGGGGGCATCAAGCTCGACATCGACTACACGCCGGCGATGCTCTACCAGGTCGCCAAGATGGACGGTGCGATCGTCTGCAGCGCCAACGCGACGAAGATCGTGATGGCCAACGTGCAGCTCACGCCCGACCCGACGATCCTCTCGCTGGAGACGGGCACGCGCCACCGCACGGCCGAGCGCGTCAGCAAGCAGACCGACGCCCTCGTCGTCGCCGTCTCGCAGCGGCGTGAGGTCGTCTCGCTCTACGTCGACGGGGCCAAGTACGTCCTGGAGGACATCCCCGTCGTGCTGGCCAAGGCCAACCAGGCCCTCGCCACGCTCGACAAGTACCGCACCCGCCTGGACCAGGTCTCCACCCGGCTCACCGCGCTGGAGTTCGAGGGCGGCGCCACCCTGCACGACGTCCTGACCGTCCTGCAGCGCGCCGAGCTCGTCACCCGCATGGCCGTGGAGATCGAGCGCTACATCGTCGAGCTGGGCACCGAGGGGCGCCTCATCGAGATGCAGCTCGAGGAGACGATGGTCGGGGTCGCCGGCGACAAGGCCGCGCTCGTCCACGACTACCTCGTGGAGAACGCCGACGACGCCTTCGCCCTGGCGCTCGACCAGATCGGCCGCCTGCCCCACCAGGACCTGCTCGACTTCGGCCGCCTCGCCGAGGTCCTCGGGTACGACCGCAAGCTCAACACCCTTGATTATCCGGTCTCGCCTCGCGGCTACCGGATTCTGGGGCGCATCCCGCGCCTCCCCAAGATCGTCGTCCAGCACATCGTCGCCGAGTTCGGCGGCATGGACGACCTGCTCGCCGCCGCCGACTCCGACCTCGAAGGGGTCGAGGGGGTCGGCGAGATGCGGGCGAAGGAGATCCGCGAGGGCCTGCGCCGCTTGCAGGAGATCAACCTCGTCGATCGTTACTTGCAGACGTAGCACCTGACGCACCAAACCAGGAGGCCGTGCCATGCCAGCCCGGCCCCCGACGAAGGAGGACACCATTCCGGACGCAACCGAAGAGCAGCTTGAAGACTTCGAGATCATCCTCACCGTCGAGCACATCGACTTCGAGGTGGACGATCAGGTCGTATCCCCGCACCACGGAGCCGGAAAGGTCCTCAAGAAGGAGATGCGCACGATGCTGGGCGTCGAGCGCGAGTACCTGACCATCAACATCACGCACAACGACATGACCGTGATGGTGCCGTGCGAGAACGCCGCCCGGACCGGTCTGCGGCGCGTGATCGACGAGGAGACGGTGCAGAAGGTCCTGGCCGTCCTCAACGCCGACGTGTCGGAGATGCCGAAGAACTGGAACCGCCGGTTCAAGCACAACCGCGACAAGATCAAGACGGGCGACATCTACGAGCTCGCCGAGGTCGTGCGCAACCTCGCGATCCGCGAGCACGACAAGGGCCTGTCCACGGGTGAGAAGCAGATGTTCACCCGGGCGAAGAAGATTCTCGCCTCCGAGCTGATGTACGCGCTCGAGGTGACCGAGGACGAGTCCGAGGCGTACCTGGACAACCTCCTCTCGGAGTCGGCCGCCCGCCAGCTGGCCACCAGCAAGTAGCCGCAGTGGCGGTCGCGCTCCTCGTGGCCGCCGGACGTGGGGAGCGCCTTGGGTCGCAGGGACCCAAGGCGCTCATCACGGTCGCCGGGCGCTCGCTCCTGGAGTGGTCGCTGCTGGCGCTGCAGGCCGCCCCCGGGATCGACGAGATCGTGGTGGCGCTCCCCGAGGGGGTGGACGCCCCGCCGGGCGCCGTCGGCGTGGCCGGCGGGCGGGAGCGCTCCCATTCGGTGCGCCACGCCCTGGCCGCCTCCACCGGCGACCCGGTGCTCGTGCACGACGCCGCGCGGCCGATGGTCACCGTCGACCTCATCGAGGCGTGCCTGGCCGCCGTGGCCCGGGACGGCGTCGACGCGGTCGTCGCCGCCGCGCCCGTCACCGACACGGTCAAGCGGGCCGGCCCCGACCATCGCGTGGCCGAGACGCTCGACCGCACCACGCTGTGGGCGGTCCAGACGCCGCAGGTCTTCCGCCGCGCCGCGCTGGAGGCCGTGCTGGCCCAGGACGACGACGTGCTGGCCGCCGCCACCGACGACGCCTCGCTCGTGGAGCGGGCGGGCGGTACGGTCATCGTCGTGCCCGCCTCGGCCGACAACTTCAAGGTGACGACGCCGATCGACCTCGAGCTGGCCGCGCTGCAGCTCGGGCGCCGCTGACCCGTGGAGCGCATCACCCTGCCCGACGGGCGGGCCATGAGCTTCCACACCTGGGGCCCGGCCTCGGGCGCCCCGGTCCTCTTCCACTTCCACGGCGTCCCCGGCTCCCGGCTGGAGCTCATGCCCGCGGCCGACGCGCTGGCGGCCGGTGGCGTACGGGTGGTGGCGCCCGACCGGCCCGGCATCGGGTGCTCGGACCCCGCCGTGGACCACGGGATGATCGAGTGCGCGGCCGACGTCGTGGCCCTGGCCGACCGGCTCGGGGTCGACCGGTTCGCGGTCAGCGGCTTCTCCGCCGGCGGCCCGTACGCGCTGGCCACCGCGGCCTCCTTCCCCGAGCGCGTCACCGCCGCCCTGCTCATGAGCTCGGCCGGCGACCCGTCGACGCCGGACGTGGACCGGGGCGTGGTGCGCTCGGAGCAGATCCTCAGCCGCATGGCCCAGCGCCGGCCGGCTGCGGCGCGGGCGCTGTGGCGCGGCACGCGCTCGGTGCTGCGTAACCGCCCCGCGCTCGTCACCCGCTCGCTCTTCGCGGCGCCGCAGGACGAGGAGTGGTTCGGCCCCGACCGGGCCCGGCAGGTGGCCGACGGCCTGCTGGAGTCGCTGCGCCAGGGCACGGCGTCGATGGTCGAGGACTACGGGCGCTGCTACGACCTGTGGGACTTCGATCCCCGCACGATCGCCACGCCGGTCACCGCCTGGCACGGGGAGGACGACCGGCTCTGCCCGATGCGCCTGGCCGAGCACCTCCAGGCGGAGATCGAGGGCGCCCGCCTCGTGCGCCTGCCGGGCACCGGCCACATCGGGACCCTGCGGGTGATGGGGGACGTGCTGGCCGCGGTCCCGCGCTGACACAATCCCGCGCGTGCTCACCGATTACCACGTCCATCTTCGCCCCGACAACCCCGGCACCACGCCCGACCGCTACTTCACCGCGGCCAACGCCGAGACCTACCGCGAGGCGGCCAGCGAGCGCGGCATCGCCGAGCTGGGGGTCAGCGAGCACATCTACCGGTTCACGGACGCCCTGAAGATCTGGGACCACCCGCTGTGGCGGGAGAGCGCCCTCGACGACGTCGACGAGTACTGCGCGTTCGTGCGCGAGGACACGGACCTGCGCCTGGGCATCGAGGCCGACTTCATCCCCGGCCGCGAAGATCGCGTCGCCTCCTTCCTGGAACGGCGCGACTGGGACTACGTCGTCGGCTCGATCCACTTCGTGGGGGAGGGCGACGGGGCGCTGGACCACCCCGACTACGACATCTGGGGGGCGGGCGCCGACCCCGAGAAGGTGTGGGCCACGTACTTCACCTGGCTCGGCGAGCTGGCCCGCACCGGCCTCTACGACATCCTCGCCCACCCCGACCTCGTCAAGTACTGGGGCTCCGGGCACCGCTCCATCCCCGAGGGCGACCTGCGCCGCTTCTACGATCTGGCCATGGACGGCATCGCCGAGTCGGGCATCGCGATCGAGATCTCCACCGCCGGGCTGCGCAAGCCGGTCGGTGAGCTGTACCCCTCCCGCGACTTCCTGGAGATGTGCCTGGAGGCCGGCAACCCCGTCGCGCTCTCCAGCGACGCCCACGAGCCCGCCCACCTCGGCTACGGCTACGACCGCGCCCTGGAGTACCTGGACGAGGTCGGCGTCACGGAGCTGGCCGTGTTCGAGGGCCGCACCCGGCGGCTGGAGCCGATCGGATGAGCTCCGTGGCCGGCAACCGGTCGGGGATCGGCTGGGACTCCCATCGCCTGGTGGCGGGCCGGCCCCTCATCCTGGGCGGCGTCACCATTCCCGCCGAGCTGGGCCTGGACGGGCACTCCGACGCCGACGTGCTCACCCACGCCGTGATCGACGCGCTGCTCGGCGCGGCCGGCCTGGGGGACATCGGCCAGCACTTCCCCGACACGGACGAGCGGTGGAAGGACGCCGACTCGCTCGAGCTGCTCGCCGCGGTGATGGTCGTCATCGCCGAGCGCGGGCTGCGCCCCGTCCACGTCGACACCACCCTGCTCATGGAGCGCCCCAAGATCGGCCCCCACCGCGAGGCGATCCGCCTGGCCCTGGCCGGGGCGCTCGGCGTGGACGTGGACGCGGTGAACCTCAAGGCGACCACCGGCGAGGGCATCGGGTTCGTCGGGCGGATGGAGGGCGTCGCCGCCCTGGCGGTCGCCACCCTCACGGACGCGTAGCGGGCTCCGTGGAGACACCCGCCCTCCTGCTCGGCGTCCTCGTCGCGGTGGGCGTGCTGCTCCTCATCGCCTATCGCACCCGTATCCCGTACCCCATCGTGCTGGTCGCGGGCAGCGTCGGCCTCGGCTTCCTCCCGGCCACGCCCGACGTGCAGATCGAGCCCGACGTGATCCTCGTCGGCGTGCTGCCGCCGCTGCTCTACGCCGCCGCGTTCTTCTCCAACCTGCACGAGATGAAGGACAACCTGCGGCCGATCGGGCTGCTGGCGATCGGGCTGGTGCTCTTCACCACCGTGACAGTCGGCGTGGTTGCCCACGAGGTCGTCGGGCTGTCCTGGCCGGTGGCCTTCACCCTGGGCGCGATCGTCTCGCCCACCGACGCGGTGTCGGCGACCGCCATCGCCGGGCGGCTCGGCGCGCCGCGGCGGTACGTGACGATCATCGAGGGCGAGTCCCTGGTCAACGACGCCACGGCCCTCATCGCCTACAAGTTCGCGGTGGCCGCCGTGGTCACCGGCACGTTCTCGCTGGCCGAGGCGGCGGGGTCGTTCCTCCTGGAGGCGGCGGCCGGGATCGCGGTGGGCCTCCTGGTCGGCTGGCTCATCCTGCTGCTGCGCCGGCGCATCCGCGACGCGCCGACCGAGATCACCATCACGCTGATGACGCCGTACCTGGCCTACCTGCCCGCCGAGGAGCTCGGCGTCTCGGCCGTCCTGGCCGCGGTGACGGCGGGCATCTACCTGGGCTGGCACGCGCCGAGCATCACCGACGCCGCCACGCGGCTGCAGTCCTTCGCCGTGTGGGAGACGGTCGTCTTCCTCCTCAACTCGTTCCTCTTCGTCCTCGTCGGCCTGCAGCTCCCCGGGGTCATCGAGGACATCTCCTCGGTCCCCACCGCGACGCTGCTGCGCGACGGCCTCGTCGTGGCCGCCACGGTCATCGCCGTGCGGTTCCTGTGGGTGTTCCCCGCGATGTGGAGCCCCCGGCGCACCGACGACGGCAGCTGGCAGCGGGCCCATCCGCGCCAGGTGCGCTTCGTGATCCTGGTGGGGTGGACGGGCATGCGCGGCGCGCTGTCACTGGCGGCGGCCCTGGCCATCCCCCTCACCGTTGACGGGGGTGGCGCCTTCCCCGAGCGCCAGCTGGTCATCTTCCTCGTCTACGCCGTCATCCTCGTCACGCTGCTGGGCCAGGGCCTGGCGCTTCCGTCGCTCATCCGCTGGGCGGGCGTCGGCGACGGCGACCTCATCGCCCGCCAGGAGGCCGCCGCGCGCCGCCGCGCCGCCGAGGTGGCGATCGCCCGCATCGACGAGCTGCTCGACGAGGACTGGGTGCGGGAGAAGTCGGCGCGGCGGATGCGCCAGCTCTACGAGTTCCGCGTGAAGCGCTTCGACGCCCAGCTCGACGACGAGGACGACGGCACGCTCGAGGACCGATCGCTGGCCTTCCAGCGGCTGCGCCGCGAGGTGCTGGAGGCCGAGCGCGAGGAGATCGTCCGCCTGCGCAACGCAGGAGACATCGACGACGACACCATGCACCGCATCGAGCACGACCTCGACCTCGAGGACGTGCGGCTCGACATCTGAGCCCGCTCAGCAGCGGGTGACGCGCCCGAGCTGCAGCACCTCGAAGGCGTCCCACGGGATGCGGCCCGCGCCGCCGTGCACCTGCTCCAGCGCGCTGCTCCAGCCCGGATCGGTGGTCCCGGAGACGTAGAGGGCCGAGCCCTGGTCCGCGAAGATGAGGCCGTAGCGCTTCAGGGCGCGGACGATCGCCAGAGCCGGGCCGCGGTAGCGGCCCTCGGCGAAGGAGGCCTTCAGCCGCAGCCGCGCCCCGTAGGGCAGCACGTCGGGCCGCTCGGACGGCCCGCAGTGGCGGGCCGGGGCGGTGTAGCCCTTGCGGGCGACCGGCAGCGTCACCCGCAGCGCGTGGTGGATGCCGGCCCCGGCGGCCTCGCTGTGGCGCAGGAGGCCGGGCAGGATGGGCAGGCCGGCCGCGTCGGCCGATGTCCAGCCGGCCGGGCGGGGCGTGGGGTGGCGCAGGTCGAAGCGGGCGACGCTGCTGGCCCGCCAGGCCACGACCTTCCCGCCGGAGCGCACCCGCTGGGCGTGGTAGAGCTCGGTGAGGATGCAGCGGCCCCGCTCCACCACGAGCACGTGGCGGTCGCCCTGGGCCGGGTCGGGCCGCCGTGGCGTGCCGCCCTCGATCGGCGCCGTGGTGGGGATGGGCGCGCGGCCGCGGTCGCTCTCGCCGCGGTAGTCCTCGCCGCCGACCCCGAAGCGGATCGGCAGGCGCCGCTGACCGCGTTTGACGGTCACGAAGGGGATGCCGTAGCCCTCGGAGGCCTTCGTGCCGAGGTCCAGGTGCACGCTGGCGCCGCGGGCCTCGGCCCCCAGGTAGGTGGCCGACTGCGGATCGACGGGGTCGCCGCTGACGTCGCGGTTCCACGCGTCGCCGGCGGGGAACACGGGGCAGCCGCCGATGGTGGGCCCGGCGGGCGTCCCGGCCGTCTGCGCCGGGCCGGCCACGAGCGCGGCGGCGCCCAGGAGGGCGCAGGCGGACGCGACGGCGGCGAGGACGGGGCGACGGGGCATGGTCCTCACGGTAGGGTGTCGCCCGCGCGAGCGGGCCTCACACCCGGCTGGTGGCGCGGCGCCGCTCGGCCGCCCGGCGCCGCGCGGTCCGCTCCCCGTACTGCTTGCGGAGCACCACGGAGCGG
>CAZXNX010000054.1:0-10889 GCA_964642225.1 uncultured Solirubrobacteraceae bacterium
GGCTTCACCCTCGCGATGGCCGGCGGGCAGCTGCGCCGTGCGGGGGCCGGCGCGGTCATCCCGCTCACCCTCGCGACGCTGCTCTAGTTCCCCGCCGGGCGGGGCCGTGCCGTACGCTCGCCGGGGAGCCGTGCGGTCCGCCTTCACCAGTTGGCAACCGCTGCGGGGAGACAACCATGTTGCATGGGACGGGATGACCCTGATCAGACGTCGTGAGCTCCTGGCCACCGGGGCCGCCACCGCCGGCCTCCTCGCGCTGGGGCCCAACTTCTGGCGGGCGGCGTTCGCCGCCCCCGCCACCGTCGGCCCCGGTCCGTACGGGCCGTTGCAGGCCGCCGACGCCAACGGACTGCAGCTCCCGGCCGGTTTCACGTCCCGGCTGGTGGCCCGCGGCCGGGAGGCGGTCGCCGGCACCGACTACGTGTGGCACACCGACAGTGACGGCCAGGCCACCTTCGCGGAGGCCGACGGAGGATGGGTCCTCGTCAGCAACTCCGAGATCGTGTCCACCCTCGGTGGTGGGTGCTCCTCGATCCGGTTCGCCCCCGACGGCGCGATCCGCGGCGCGCCGCGGATCGCCAGCACGAACCTCAACTGCGCCGGCGGGCCGGCGCCCTGGGGCACGTGGCTGACCTGCGAGGAGTTCGCCGGCGGGCTGGTGTGGGAGTGCGATCCGCTCGGGCGGTTCCCGGCGCAGTCGCGGCCGGCGATGGGCACCTTCACGCACGAGGCCGTCACGGTGGATCCGGTGGGGCAGCGGCTCTACATGACGGAGGACAAGGGCGACGGCTGCTTCTACCGCTTCACGCCGACCGTGTACCCGGACCTGCGGGCCGGCCGGCTGGAGGTGGCGATCGTCGGCGCCGGCGGCGCGACCACGTGGGCGACCGTCCCCGACCCGGCCGGCATCGGCGCCCCCACCCGCCAGCAGGTGGCGGGCGCCGCCACATTCAAGGGTGGCGAGGGCATCTGGTGCGACAGCGGGGTGGTCTACTTCACCACCAAGGGCGACCACCGGTTGTGGGCCTATGACACCACCACCGCGGTGCTCGACACGCTGTACGACCCGGCCCAGGGGGGCGACTCGGCCTTCCTCACCGGCCCGGACAACCTGACGGTGTCACGGGCCGGCGACCTCTTCGTGTGCGAGGACAACGGCGCAGCGCAGTTCGACATCGTGATGGTCACGCCCGACCGCACCCTGTCGTCCTTCCTGCGGTCATCCGGGCCCATCCACGCCGGCTCGGAGTTCTCCGGCGTCACCTTCTCGCCGGACGGCAGCCGCATGTACTTCTCCTCGCAGCGGGCGTACATGATGTTGGGCGGCGGACTCCTGCGGGCCGGTGCCGTGTACGAGGTCAGCGGTCCCTTCCGCGCCGCGCGGCCGGGGTGGGGCGGGGCCCCGCCGGTCACGGACGCCGCGCCGCTCGTCAACCCGCCCGGCGCCCCGCCGGTGGAGCCCCCGCCGGCCACGACGCCGATTCCCGCGCCCCCGTCGGTGGAGGACGTCGATGCCCCACGGCTGCGCCTGACCGCCCCGGGCAGGGTCAGCCTCGCCAGGCTGCGCGCGGAAGGCCTGCTCGTGACGATCCGCACCGACGAGGCGTCGGCGCTCACCGCCACGCTGCGCACGTCGGCGCTGGGCGTCGATCCCGGGAAGCGGGGGTCGGCGCCGCGGCCCAAGCTGGTCACCCTCGACACCCGGTCGGTCCAGGCGGCCGGGGCCGGGAGCCTCAAGGTGCGCCTGCGCCTCAGCGCGAGCGAGGCGCGTCGCGTGGAGCGGGCGCTCGCCAAGGCTCGGCGCAAGCGGAGCTCCGCGTCGATCGCGCTGCGCCTCACGGTTCAGGGCCGCGACGCCCACGCGAACGTGTCGATCGCCAACCGGAAGATCGCCGTGACCGCGCCGCTGCGCGCGGCGAAGAAGACCTCGCGCGGCTGACGCCCTGCGGGCTACTTCTTCTTGGCGGGCGCGGCGACCTTCTTCACGCGCCGGCGGGCCTTCTTCTGCGCGGCGGCGGCCACCTCGGTCCCCAGGTAGGGGAGCAGCAGCGTGTAGAGCAGGTCCGGGACCAGCTCGGGCAGCTCTTCGAGCTTGCCGCGCAGGACGCGGGAGTAGATGACCTCGTAGATGCCGCCGACGACGGCCTGCGACGTGAGCGCCGGCGGGCGCCCGCGCTTGGGCAGCTCCAGGACGGCCTGGTCGATCAGGGCCGACAGCGCCTGCACGGAGTTGTCGCGGCGCTCGATGGCCACGGGGCCGGCGGCGAGCACCTCGACGATGCACATGTCCGCGTAGGCCGGCTCGCTGACGAAGTAGTCGACGACCGCCTCCAGGCAGGTCTGCGCGCGGTCCGCCAGGCTCGCCTCGGGGTCGTACGCGGCGGTGACGGACTCGAAGAGCTTCGACGCGATGATGTCGTACTCGGCGAGGAACGCGTCGTCCTTGCTCTTGAAGTGGTCGTAGAAGGTCCGTCGGGACACACCCGCGGTCGCGATGATGTCCTCCACCGACATGGCCGAGTATCCGGCGACGCTGGCGACGTTCGCGACGGCGTTGAGAATGCGCTCGCGCTGGTTGTTGACGACGAACTCGCGGGTCAGCCCATGACGGCCAGCGGGAAGCTGGTGGGGCTCGCGTTGCTGGGCTTTCTTCTTGGTCGGCACAACTCCAAAAACTACATGCACCGGTGGCCGCGAACAGGCCATCCTGGCGCCTTTACCCGCTTCTTACCTTGGGAGATTCCGGATGGCTTCTGCGCATGCGAGGCATATGCGACACCACTTCGCAACAAAGTTGGCGTGTAGACACTCTTGTCCGTCAAGGGCTTGCGCGCCCGTTTGGAGCCTGTCGCGTTCACGAACGGCGCCTACCTCCCCGGCGAGGGCGTCAGGCACGCCGGGTCGAGCTCCTCGATCGAGCGGTGCCCGCTGAGGGCCAGGGCCAGATCAAGCTCGGCCAGGAACGAGCGCAGGACCCGGTGGACGCCCTCCTCGCCGCCGGTGGCCAGACCCCACATGCAGGGGCGGCCCAGCAGCACCGCGTCGGCGCCCAGTGCCAGCGCCTTCAGCGCGTCGGAGCCGCTGCGCACGCCGCTGTCGAGCAGGATCGCCAGGTCGTCCCCGGCCGCATCCGCGATGGGCCCCAGCGCGTCGAGCGTCGCCACCGCGCCGTCGACCTGCCGGCCCCCGTGGTTGGAGACGACGATCCCGTCGATGCCCTCGGCGATCGCGCGCCGGGCGTCGTCGGCCGACAGGATCCCCTTGAGGACGATCGGCAGCGAGGTGATCGAGCGCAGCCACTCCAGGTCGTCCCACGTGACCGAGGGGTTGGAGAACACGCCGACGAACTGGCCGATCGCCCCCTGCGGGTCGTCCTCGGGCGGCTGGGCCAGGGTCGAGCGGAAGACCGGGTCGGCGAGATAGTTGGCGATCCCGATGCCCTGCAGGAAGGGGAGGTAGGCCTGCTGCAGGTCGCGCGGGCGCCAGCCCAGCAGCCAGGTGTCGAGCGTGACGACGAGGGCGCGGTAGCCCGCGTCCTCCGCGCGGCGGACCATGCTCTCGGCCAGCTCCCGGCCCCGCGGCCAGTAGAGCTGGAACCACTGGTCGGCGCCGCCGCCGGCCGCGGCCACCTCCTCGAGCGTGAAGGAGGAGGCGGTGCTGACGATCGCCGGCACCCCGGCTCGCGCCGCCGCCCGCGCCGAGGCCAGCTCGCCCTCGGGGTGCAGGATCGACTGGACTCCGATCGGGGCGGTGAGCACGGGGGCGGCCATCGCCGTCCCCAGCACCGTGCGGCCGAGGTCGCGCGCGGAGACGTCGTTGAGCATGCGCGGGACGATCCGGTGGCGGGCGAAGGCCGCGAGGTTCTCGCGCATCGTGTCCTCCGTGCCGGAGCCGCCGAAGAGGTAGCCGCGCGGGCCGGGCTCCAGCGCGTCGTGGGCCGCCGCCTCCAGGTCGGCCCAGCCCACCGGGTGGTCGGGCACCTGTCCGGCCATCCCGCCGAGATAGATCTCGTACTGGTAGTTGGCGAAGGGGTTGGCGGGCTGCGGTTCGGCGCTCATGCCGGGATTCTCGCCGCTGGCGCGCCGGGACGTGCGGCGCGGCCCTGTGAAGCGCGGGCTAAGCTCGCGCGATGACGACTCGATCCGGGGCCGCAGCGCTCCTGTCCGCCCTCGCCGTGGCCGTCGTGGCCGCCGCTCCCGCCTCCGCCGCCACGCCGAGCTCCTGCAACGGGTCCAAGGCCCTCTGCTCGCGCACGCTCGACAAGGTGGTGCTCGCCGGCACGCACAACGCCATGTCGTCGGCGGCCCTGGGCTGGTCGATCCCCAACCAGCAGGTGGGCATCCCCGAGCAGCTCAAGGCGGGCATCCACGCCTTCCTGCTCGACACGCACTACGGCTACGCCCAGCCCGACGGCAAGGTCGCCGACGCCGCCACCCCGCCGCCCGCCGGCGTCAAGGACGTTTACCTCTGCCACGAGCTGTGCGTCATCGGGGCCACCCCGCTGAAGGACGTGCTGGCGAAGATGGCCGGCCACATCAAGAAGAGCCCCAACAACGTGTTCGTCATCGTCAACGAGGACTACGTCACGCCCACGGACTTCGCGGCCGTCGTCAAGAGCAGCGGCCTGCTCAAGTACGTCTACCGGGGCTCGACCACCGGGAAGTGGCCGACGCTGGCCACCATGATCCGCAAGAAGCAGCAGGTGGTGATCCTCTCCGAGGGCCACAGCGGCACGCCGATCTCCGGCATCCCCTGGTACCACCTGGCCTACGACGGCACCGTGCAGGAGACCCCCTACAACTGGCCGACCGCGCCGCTGCTGACCGACCCGGCCAACTGGGCTGCCAGTTGCGTGCCCAACCGCGGCGGCACCAAGGGCCGGCTCTTCCTGATGAACCACTGGGCGCCGACGTTCGCGCCCACGCCGGAGGGCTCGGCGATCGTCAACGCCACGGCCGCGCTGGTGGGCCGCGCCAAGGCGTGCCGCACGGCGCGTGGCAGGCTCCCCAGCATCGTCGCGGTGGACATGTTCCGCAGCGGCGGGCTGCTGACCGCGGTGAAGCGGCTCAACGCCCTGAAGTAGCTCCGCCGGTCAGCCGAGGTCGTCGATGAGGTCCGCCACCGAGTCGACGACCCGCGCCGGCCGGTAGGGAAAGCGCTCGACCTCGTCCCGCTGCGTCACGCCGGTGAGCACCAGGGTGGTCTCCAGGCCCGCCTCGATGCCCGCCACCACGTCGGTGTCCATGCGGTCGCCGATCATCGCCGTGGTCTCCGAGTGCGCGTCGATCGTGTTCAGCGCGGTGCGCATCATCAGCGGGTTGGGCTTGCCCACGTAGTAGGGCTCCACGCCGGTGGCCCGGCTGATGAGCGCGGCGACCGACCCGGTGGCCGGCAGCGCGCCCTCGGGCGTGGGGCCGGTGGCGTCCGGGTTGGTGGCGATGAAGCGGGCGCCGTCGTTGATGAGCCGGATGGCCCGCGTGATCTGCTCGAAGCTGTAGGTCCGCGTCTCGCCCAGCACCACGTAGTCCGGCTCGCGCTCGGTCATCGTGTAGCCGGCCTCGTGCAGCGCGGTGGTCAGCCCGGACTCGCCGACCACGAAGGCCGAGCCGCGCGGGCGCTGGGCGCTGAGGAAGTCGGCGGTGGCGAGCGCCGAGGTCCAGATCGACTCCTCCGGGACCTCCAGGCCGCTGGCGTGCAGCCGGGCGGCCAGGTCCCGCCGCGTGTAGATCGAATTGTTCGTCAGCAGCAGGAAGGGGAGGCCCAGCTCGGTGAGCCGCGCCAGGAACTCCGCGGCGCCGGGGATGGCCCGCTCCTCGTGGACGAGCACGCCGTCCATGTCCATGAGCCAGCTGTGGATCTCGCGCCGCGACACCGCGCAGACCTTAGTGCGGCTCGAGCTTGCGCAACAGGACATCCAGCTGCCGGCGCTCGGCCTTCGTCAGTCCCCGCAGCAGCCGGGCCTCGTTGGCGACGTGGTCGGTGACGGCCGCGTCGATCGCCTTCCGGCCCCGCGCGGTCAGCGCGATGAGGGCGCCGCGCCGGTCGGTGGGATCGGGGAGGCGCTCGACGAGCCCGGCCTCGGCCATGCGATCCAGCCGCTTGGTCATGCCGCCGGTGGACAGCATGAGGGAGGAGGAGAGCTGCCCGGGGGTGAGGCGGTAGGGCGGGCCTGAGCGCCGCAGAGCGGACAGGAGGTCGAACCACCCGGGCTGCAGGTCGTGCTCGGCGAGCTGGGCCTCGACGGCGCGGTCGGCGATCCGGGCGACGCGGAACAGACGGCCCAGCACCCCCATGGGCGCGACGTCCAGGTCGGGGCGCTCGCGGCGCCACTGCGCGACGAGCCGGTCGACGGGGTCGGTCGCCTCAGGAGTCATGGGGCCACGATATCGCTTCCCGGGAAGCGAATTGACAGCGAGCCGCTTGCCGCATAGCCTTTACGGAAAGAGGCTTGCCGCGAAGCTATATGCGGCGGGCACGTCCACCGACACGAGGAGGCCGCCGTGAAGCTCTACGTCTGCTGGGGCACGTTCCAGATCAAGGGCGCCCGCGCCCATCCCTGCCGCATCGCCCTGGAGGCGCTGCGGGAGGCCGGGCACGACCCCGAGGTCGTCAAGGCCTACGGCGCGGGCCCGCTGCCCACCGTGACGCGGGGGCGCCGCGAGGTACGGCGCCTGACGGGCAGCTCCTGGGTGCCGCTGCTCGTCACGCCGGACGGCGAGCTCGTGCAGGAGTCCGAGGCGATCGTGCGCTGGGCGGCCGAGCACCCCGCTCGCGCGGCGGCCGCCTGAGCGGCCGCCGCCCGGCTCAGCCGATCTGGCTGAGCAGCGCGGAGGGGTCCTGGCCGTAGGGGTCGGCCTGGTCCTGGCCGTACGGGTCCGCCTGATCCGCGCCGTACGGATCGGACTCGCCGGTCCCATAGGGGTCGGTCTGCTGCTGGCCGTAGGGGTCGGCCTGGTCGGTGCCGTACGGGTCGGTCTGCTCCTGGCCGTACGGGTCGGCCTGGCCCTGCGAGGGGTCGACCTGCGTCTGGCCGGGCACCTGCTGCTGCGTGTCCAGGCCCTGGCCGGACTCCAGCTTGGGGATCGCCTGCTTGACGATCGAGATCGGGATGGCGAACCCGACGCCGGCGCTGCCGCCCGAGGCGGTGGCGATCTGGGCGTTGACGCCCACGACGCGGCCCTTGCGGTCCAGCAGCGGGCCGCCCGAGTTGCCGGGGTTGATGGCGGCGTCGGTCTGGATGGCGCCGGAGATGGTCTGGCCGCCCGGCGACTGGATGTCGCGGTTCAGCGCGGAGACGATCCCCGAGGTGAGCGTGCCGGAGAGGCCGTACGGGCTGCCGATGGCGATCACCGACTGGCCGACCTGCACGGTGCCGGAGTCGCCGAGGGGAAGGGGATGCAGCGGCCCGGTCTGGGCGGGGTCGACCTTGAGGATGGCCAGGTCGGTGGAGGGGTCGGCGCCGACGAGCGTGGCGTCGACGAGCTTGCCCTTCTCGCCCAGGCGCACCTGGAAGCTGGTCGCCTCGGCGACGACGTGATCGTTGGTGACGATGTGGCCCTCCGTGTCGATCACGAAGCCGGACCCGCTGCCCTGGCCGGCCTGGATGAAGGCGACGCCGTCCTGCACGCTCTTGTAGAGGGCCGCGAGGGACCCGGCCTTGGCGGAGGAGGTGTCGGACACCGGCCGGCTGCCGGTGACGGGCTGGTCCGCGGTCGTCTTGGCGGGCTCACCGACGGCGCCGCTGGCGATGATCACCGTGCCGGCGCCGATCACGGCGAGCACGCTGAGGCCGGCGAGGGCCGTGGCTCTGAATCCGGACATCAGCGGTCCCGGTTCTCTGAAGTCTTCTGCGTAGTCATGCCACGCAGTTCAGCGCACCCCCCTAAGTGGCTCGTCAAGCGAAGCTGAGCCGCAGATCAAGAGATCGCGGCGGCCCCGGCGGGCGGGGCGGGCGCGTCGCCGCCGAGGCCGAACGCCTCGGCCAGCAGCGTGTAGGAGCGCTTGCGGGCCTCGTGGTCGAAGGTGATCGTCACCACGATCACCTCCTCGGCGCCGTAGTCCTGCGCCAGCTCCTCGAGCCCGGCCCGGGCCTGCTCGGGTGTGCCGTTGATCGCCCGCCGGCCGGCCGGCGCGCCCGCCTGAGGCTCGCCCCGCTCCTGCAGATACCGCAGCGCCTTGTCCACCGGGGGCACGGGGATGAGGCGCCCGCGGCGCAGCAGGCTGAAGCTCATGCGGCTGCTGGCGGCCAGTCGCTGGGCCTCCTCCTCGGTGTCGGCGCACACCACCCAGGCGGCGACCGCGGTGCGCGGCGCCTGCAGGCCCGCGTTGGGGACGAAGCGGGAGCGGTAGTCGGCGGCGATCGCCGACCCGCCGGGGTTGATGAAGTCCGCGAAGGCGTAGGGCAGGCCCAGCTCGCCGGCCCAGATCCCGCTCTGGGCCGAGGACCCCAGCAGCCACGGCTGCGGGCGCTCGGGGCCGCCCGGCAGTTCGGCGTGCCGGGCGAACGGGTGGTCGGCCGGCATCGTGTCGCCCAGCAGGGCGAGCAGCTCGGTGAGCTGCTGGGGGAAGTCGTCGGGCATCCGGCGGCTGCGGTCGCGCTGCAGGGCCAGGGCGGTCACCGGGTCGGTGCCGGAGGCGCGGCCCAGGCCCAGGTCGATCCGGCCGGGGAACAGGTTGGCCAGGATGCTGAACGCCTCGGCCACCTTGAACGGGCTGTAGTGGGGCAGCATCACCCCGCCGCTGCCGACCCGGATGCGGGTGGTCGCCGCGGCCACCGGCCCGATGAGGACCTCGGGGGCGGCGCCGGCGAGCATCGGGCCGCCGTGGTGCTCGGCCACCCAGTAGCGGTGGAAGCCCAGGCGGTCGGCGTGGCGGGCCAGGTCCAGGGTGTTGGCCAGGGCGTCGCGGCCCGTCGAGCCCTCCGCGATCGGCGACTGGTCCAGGACGCTGAGCCGGGCGACGCTCACGCCAGCCCCTCCAGCCAGGCCAGGAGGGCCGCGTTGACCTCGTCGGGGCGCTCCTGCTGCACCCAGTGCCCGGCGCCCTCGATCACCACGACGTCGCGCAGGTCCAGGACGTGGCCGTCCATCGCCTGGTGGGGCATGAAGTTGCGCACCGGGTCGCGCGACCCGGTCACGAACAGGGCGGGCTGCTCGATGCGGCGGTCGTCGAAGGCGGCCAGGAACTCCCAGTTGCGGTCGATGTTGCGATACAGGTTGAGCCCGCCGGTGAACCCGGTGCGCGTGTAGGCGTCGACGTACACGGCCACGTCCTCCTCGCTCAGCCACGACGGCCGCGGCGGGTCGTCGTGCGCGGCGGCCCACGCCGCGTCCCACACCGCGGTCGTGACGAGGGTGCGGCGCACGTCCCGGGCGAGCGCCGCGTCGGCCACGCCGGGCTCCTGGAACCACACGATGTAGAAGTCCTCGCCGACGTTGGCGCGCAGGATCCCCAGCGGCGGCGCGGGGGCCCGCGGCACGTAGGGCACGCTCATGCCCGCCACCGCGCTGATGCGGCCGGGGTGCAGGAGCGCGGTCTTCCAGGCCAGGTCGGCGCCCCAGTCATGGCCGACCAGCACGGTGTGCTCCAGGCCGAGGGCGTCCAGCAGCCCCACCACGTCGCCCGCCAGCGTCTCCACGTCCGACTCGGCGATCGCGGTCGGCCGCCCGTCGCGGCGCACGGTGGCCCCGAAGCCCCGCACGTCGGGGGCGATCGCCCGGTAGCCCGCGCCGGCGAGGTCCGGGAGCTGGTGGCGCCAGGAGTAGGCCAGCTCCGGGAAGCCGTGCAGGAGCAGCACGGCCCGGTCGCCGTCGCCGGCCTCGGCGAGGTGCACGTCGAGGTCGCCGACGGGGACGGTGCGCTGCGTGACGGCGGGCATGGGGAACACGATAGAGCGCGCCAACTTCGGCCCTGTTGAGCGGGGCTTCAGGGTCGCACGGTGGGATGGACCACATGACCTCCACCGCGACCGCCGACCGCAGCGCCTCGCCGCAGCTCGAGGCCGACCTGAGCCTGCTCCTGGATCGGGTGCTCGGCGGCGGCGCGCAGGAGCTGCTGCGGTGCCTGGCCGTCCACGAGATGACCCCGCTGCACGCCCGCGTCCTGCGGGAGCTGGTGTGCTGCCCGCTGCCGCTGACCGTGGACGCGCTCTCCCGGCGCATGGAGCTCGACACCGCCGACGTGGTCGCGGCCGCCGCCGAGCTGCGCCGCCGCCGGCTCATCGGCCGGCGCGACACCACCAGCGCGCTGCTGCAGGTGACGCCCGACGGGCGGCGCATCGACGGGGAGATCGACCGGGCCCACCGTGCCGACCTGCGCGCCTACGTCGGCGAGCTGGACCGCACCGGCCGGCGCCGGCTCGAGGCGGCCCTCTCGCTCCTGCACCACGCCGCCTGACCGCCGCGGGGCCACGCCCCGTGTCTGGGTAGGCTCCGCCGCCGTGCTCGTGATCCTGCCGCCGTCGGAGGGCAAGGCCGCTCCCGCGGCCGGCGCCGCGCATGGGCCGGTGGACCTCGCCGCCCTGGCGCATCCGGAGCTCGGCGAGCGCCGCCTGCGGCTCATCGGGATCCTCGACCGCCTCGCCGCGGGGCCGCGCCCCAAGGCGCTCAGGGCCCTCGGCCTCAGCGCGGGCCAGGCGGCGGAGGTCGAGCGCGACCGGGACCTCCTCGCCGCGCCGGCCGCCCCGGCCCGCGAGGTCTACACCGGCGTCCTCTACCAGCACCTCGACCTCGCCTCGCTGCCCGCGGGGGCGCGCGCACGGGCGGCCGAGCGGCTGCTCGTGGCCAGCGCCCTGTGGGGCGTCGTGCGCCTGGAGGACAGGATCCCGGCCTACCGGCTGAGCATGGGCGCGCGGCTGCCCCGGATCGGCCCGCTCGCCGCCTGGTGGCGCC
>CAZXNX010000055.1:0-9307 GCA_964642225.1 uncultured Solirubrobacteraceae bacterium
CCTCCCAGAAGAAGCGGTCGTCGTGGATCCAGTACACCCGCGGCCCGTCCTGCAGCACCGCGACCGGCTCGTCCTGCTGGCGCTCGCGCAGCTCCTGCAGGGCGCGCCGCGACCACGTCCGGTCGCTGACCGCCGCGCCGCAGGCGAAGACCCAGCGCGTGCCGAACACCGTGCGCGCCCGGCGCTCGAAGTGGGCGTCCTTGACCTCCCGCAGCATCCCCCGCAGTCTCGCCCGGCCGCGGACGGGATGAACGGCCGGTTGCAGGCGCGGAAACTCAGCCGCCGACGGGCGGCGCGACCGGGGCGCCGGGGCGCAGCAGGCCCAGGAGCTGCCGGGCGCGGGGCCCGGCGGTCACGTGGATCGCCGCGGGCTCGCGCACCCAGGCGATGACGTCCAGGGCGGTGAGGCGGTCGAGCATGAACTGCATCGCCTGCGCCTGGGCGGTGGTGCGGTAGGTCCGCGAGAGGTCGAAGGCGAAGCCGGTGGTGTGCAGCGAGTAGGCGCGGGTCGCCTCGATGTTGGAGGCCACCAGGAGCCGCTGGTAGGGCGTGTCGCGCACGGACGACGTGACGGTGAGCGGGGCGGTCGCGGAGATCGCCTGGACCCCGGCGCCGAGGTAGAGCAGGGTGGCGAGGGCCTCGGGCGCCAGGGCCCGGAACAGCCGGCGGGGCTCGCCGAGCCGGGGGGCCAGCTCGCCCATCGACGGGGAGACGAGCAGCCCGTCGGGGCGCAGGCGCCAGGCGGTGAGCGGGTTCAGCGCACCGGACGACCGGGCCGCGCGGATCTCGTCGGCGCTGGTGAAGACGGTGGTGGTGGCCTCGGGGCGCAGCACCTCCTCGCTGGAGTTCTTGTTCGTCTGCAGCGTCGCGGTGCGGGCCAGGCCGGCGGGATCGGTCCGGTACCGGGCCATGATCTGCTCGGCCGCGCGCACCCGCCACAGGTACGTCGAGCTGCTGTCGCCCAGCGAGGCGAGGAAGGCGTAGGACGCCTGGTGGTGCAGCGGCGTGCTGTCGAAGTAGAGCTGGGCGTACGGCACGTCGGAGGAGCCGTACTTGTCCTGCGCGGTCTGCAGGTTGCCGATGCCCATGTGGTAGCTGACGACCGCCAGCTCCTGCGTCCCCAGCTTGTCCTGCGCGAGCTTGAGGTACCGCACGGTGGCGGCCAGCGACTTGCGCGCGTCGAACCGCTCGTCGGCCCGGCGTCGCAGCGCCTCGCGGGCCGCCTGCTTGGGCCCGCCCTTGTTGATGCGCTTGGTGAGCCGGCGCGACTGCGCGAGGTCGACGTGCATCCCCAGCAGGCCGGTGGCCGTCTCGGCGAGGATCTGCGTGAGGCCGACGGCGCCGCTCAGGTCGTTGGAGGCCAGCGCGTCCGGCCGGCCGCCGCTCTCCAGGTAGACCATGCCCTCGAGCACGTCGGGGTCGACGTCCGAGCCGGCGACGGCCTGCTCGATGAGCGGGCGCAGCGCCGCGACCCGCTCGGCGGTGGCGACCGCGCCGCCCGGGGACAGCGCGTACAGGGGGTGGGCCAGGCCCGCGGCGGCCCGCTGCTCGAAGGCGGCCCGGCGGGCGGGCTTGTAGCGCAGCGGGTCGATCCCCTTGCCGGCGGCGCTGCCCGGGACCAGGCGCTGGGACAGGGGGATGCCGCCGCCCGTGTCGTCGCCCGAGCCGCCGCGCAGGAGCAGGAAGGCGGCCACGCCCACCGCCGCGATCACCAGCAGCGCCACGGCGATGCGGCCGCGGCGCACACGGCGCGCGGGTGGGCGCCGGGCCCACGAGGAGTTGGGGCCGGGCGTGCGTCGGGACGGGGACATCGGCCCGACACGGTGGCACACCGAGACAAGCGGTGACGTAAGACCGGCGCGTAGGATCGCCGCATGGTCCCCGACGAGTTCCACGACTTCTTCGTCGCGACCGCGGGGGTGGCCGGCGCCCTCATCGGCCTCCTGTTCGTGGCCCTCAGCGTCGCGCAGGAGAGCGGGGCCGACCGCGCCCCGGTCCAGCAGGTGCGAGCCGCCGCGGCGATGTCGGCGCTCATCGACGCGCTGCTCATCTCCCTTTTCGCGCTGCTGCCGGCCAGCGACCTGAGCACGGCGTGCATCGTCCTGGGCATCGTCGGCCTCAGCTCCACCGCGGGCCTCGTGGTGGTGCTTCACCGTGCGCGCCTGGAGGGCCGCCATCCGCGGCAGTGGCTGCTGCTCTTCGGGCTCCTGATCCTCTACGTCATCCAGCTGCTGCTCGCCGGCCAGGTGGACGGGAAGGTCGCCGATGTCGACGCGGTCAACAACGTCGGCGTCCTGGTGATCGTCTTCTTCGCCATCGGGATCGCCCGCGCGTGGGAGCTGGTCGGCGCCCCGGAGACCGGGCTGATCGGCACGTTGCGCCACCTCCGCGGCCGCCCGGGCGACGACGAGCAGCCCTGACCACCCCGTAGGATCGCGCCCATGGCCCTGGACGAGATCGAGCGCGACGCCCTCATCGACACCGACGTCCCGCACGTCTGGCAGCTCCTGACCCACGCCGAGCACCTGGGCGCCTGGTTCGGCGACGCGGGCGCGAGCATCGACCTGCGGCCCGGCGGCGAGCTCATCGTCCACTGGGAGGAGCACGGCGCGGTCCACGGCCGCTTCGAGGCCGTCGACGCCCCGAGCGTGCTCGCCTTCCGCTGGGCGCCGTTCGCCCACCCCGGGGGCACCGAGCCGGTGCCCGGGAACTCCACGCTCGTCACCTTCCTGCTGACGCCCGAGGGCGCCGGGACGCGGGTGAAGGTGGTGGAGTCCGGGTTCGCCTCGCTCGAGTGCTCCGGCCACGAGCAGCGCCAGCACGCCTTCCGCAACGGCGAGGGCTGGGACCTCGAGCTGCGGCACCTGGCCGACCTCGCCGCGCGCGAGGTCATCCTGCGCGCGACCAACGGCCGCTGACGCCCGCGCGACATCGGGCGGCTCCCGCCGGGACAATGGGCCGGTGCGCAGCGACGACGACACACCCCCGGCCGCGCCCGGGATCGACCCGGCCGACCTGGAGCTGGCGCTCCGCGTGCTGGCCCAGGTGGACGAGCTTCCCCTCGAGCATCCGGACGCCGTCACCGTGCAGCGTGCGACCGCCGGCCTCTACAAGACGGCCCGCAAGCGCCGGCGCGTGGAGGCCCGCAACGCGGTGGTGGCCCACGACGAGGCCGTGACCGCGGCGACCGCCACGGGCGCGCCCGGCCGCATCGACGACGAGACCCAGGGCCTGCCGCTCGTGTCGCAGGCCAAGGGCGCGATCGCGGGTCATCTGCAGCAGCCGCGCTCGTGCTACATCTGCAAGGTCCGCTACACGCAGGTCGACGCGTTCTACCACCAGCTCTGTCAAGACTGCGCGGCCTTCAACCACGCCCGGCGCGACGCCCGCACGGACCTGTCCGGCAGGCGCGCCCTGCTCACCGGCGGCCGCGCCAAGATCGGCATGTACATCGCGCTGCGGCTGTTGCGCGACGGGGCCGACACCACCATCACCACCCGCTTCCCCAACGACGCGGTCCGGCGCTTCGCGGCGATGCCCGACAGCGCCGACTGGCTGCACCGCCTGCGGATCGTGGGGATCGACCTGCGCGACCCCGCCCAGGTCGTCGCCCTGGCCGACTCGATGATCGAGCGCGGGCACCTGGACATCCTCATCAACAACGCGGCCCAGACCGTGCGCCGCTCCGCCGAGGCCTACGCGCTGCTGGCCGACGCCGAGCGCGCGCCCCTGCCCGAGGGCCCGCGGCCGGAGATCGTCACGTTCGGCCGCGCGGGCGACACCCAGCCCACGGCGCTGAGCGTCTCCACCGGCGAGCACTGGTCCCCCACGCCGAAGGCGCTCACGGCCATGGCGCTGACCGCCGGCTCGGCGACCTTCGACCGCGTGCGGATGGGCAACGCCATCGACGCCGGCGGCCTCGTCCCCGACCTGCACGACAGCAACAGCTGGGTGCAGACCGTCGAGGAGGTCGACCCGATGGAGCTGCTCGAGGTCCAGCTCTGCAACTCGACCGCGCCGTTCATCCTCATCAGCCGGCTGCGCGCCGCGCTGGCCGCCTCCCCGGCGCGGCGGACCTACGTGGTCAACGTGTCGGCGATGGAGGGCCAGTTCAGCCGCGGCTACAAGGGCCCGGGCCATCCGCACACGAACATGGCCAAGGCCGCGCTGAACATGCTGACCCGCACCAGCGCCCAGGAGATGCTCACGGACGGCATCCTCATGACGAGCGTCGACACCGGGTGGATCACCGACGAGCGCCCGCACCCCCAGAAGATGCGCCTGGCCGACGACGGCTTCCACGCCCCGCTGGACCTCGTCGACGGCGCCGCGCGCGTGTACGACCCGATCGTGCGCGGCGAGGCGGGCGAGGACCTGCACGGCTGCTTCCTCAAGGACTACGCGAAGTCGCCGTGGTGACCCCCGCGCGCACCCCGGTGCAGGGGGTCGTGATGCGGGTGGAGCCGCTCACACCGCACATGATCCGCGTGGTCCTCGGGGGACCCGAGCTGGCGGACTTCGCCCTCGGTCCGTTCACCGACCACTACGTGAAGCTCCAGTTCCCCGACGGCGACGGGAAGCTGCGCACGCGCACCTACACCGCCCGCGCCTGGGACCCCGAGCGCCGCGAGCTGACGATCGACTTCGTCCACCACGGCGACACCGGCGTGGCCGGCCCGTGGGCCGCCGCCGCCCGCCCGGGAGACCGCCTGCAGCTGCGGGGCATCGTCCCCGGCGGCGCCTACGCCCCGGACCCCACCGCCGACTGGCACCTCATGGTCGGGGACGCCAGCGTGGTCCCGGCGATCGGCGCCTCACTGCTGCGGGTCCCCGCCGGCGTGCCCGTCCACGTGTTCCTGCAGGTCGAGGGGCCGCAGGAGGAGCTCCCGCTGGTCTCGCCCGGCGACCTGCGCCTGACCTGGCTGCACGGCACCGGCGACGAGGACGCGCTGGAGCGCGCGGTGCGGGCGCTGGCGTTCCCGGCCGGCCGGGTGCACGGCTTCGTCCACGGCGAGGCCAGCGCCGTGCGCGCCGTGCGCCGGCACCTGCTGGTGGACCGTGGGATCCCGCGCGAGGCCCTCTCGGTGTCCGGGTACTGGAAGCGCACCCGGACCGAGGAGGGCTGGCGCGAGGACAAGCCGGAGTGGAACCGCCTCGCTGAGGCGGACGTCGCCTCCTAGCGCAGCCCGACGAGATCCACGACGAACACGAGCGTCTCGTCGGGGCCGATGACCCCGCCCGCGCCGCGCTTGCCGTAGGCGAGGTTCGGCGGGATGGTGATGCGGCGCCGGCCGCCCACCTTCATGCCCGCGACGCCCTGATCCCACCCGGGGATGACCTGGCCCTTGCCGAGGCCGAACTTGAACGTGTCGCCCCGGTCCCAGGAGGCGTCGAACTGGTTGCCGGTCGCCCAGGAGACCCCGACGTAATGCACCTCGACGATGTGCCCGGAGGCGGCCTCGTCGCCGTCACCGACGACGATGTCCTCGAGCTCCAGCTGGTAGGAGGGGTCGGTCCCGACGGGGACGTCGACGGTCGGCTTCTCGCTTGTGCTCATGCCCGGCACGATACCTTCACGGATCCGTGGCCAAGCGCGACAACACCAAGGTGGTCTGGTCCAGCAGCGACGGCGACCTGCGCAACGCGCGCGACCCCGCGGTGAAGGCGCGGCTGGAGGGCTGCGGGCCGGTCAAGGTGCGGCGCGAGACGGCCGGCCGGCGCGGCAAGGCGGCCACCACGATCTCCGGCGTCCCGGTGGATGACGCCGGCCTGCGCCAGCTGGCGGGCCGGCTGAAGAAGCGCTGCGGCGTCGGCGGCGCGGTGAAGGACGGCGTGATCGAGCTGCAGGGCGATCACCGCGACGTGGTCGTCGCCGTCCTGCGCGACGCCGGCTACGACGTCAGGCTCGCCGGCGGCTGAGCCGCCGGGGCGCGACTGGCGCTCGACAGGGTGCCCCGCGCACCCTGGAGCGCACTCCGTACCACGGAGGTGGTGCGACTAGGCGTGGACGCGCAGCGCGGTGCCCATGGCGCGCGGGGCGTTGGGCTCGACGTCGGCGTGGTTGTTCTCGGCCGACGTGTAGCGGCTGGGGCGCGGAAGGTCCCAGACCAGCAGCGCGAGCGGGATGAGCACGAGGAGGGAGATGATGATGAGAGCCATTGCGGTGCTCCTTCTCTGACGGGGGAACGACTGGACACCAACCATCCTGCGCCCGCCGGGTGAAGGTTCGGTGGGGCGAAGGTGGGAATCCGGTACGTGCCCGTCAGGGCACCGCGGGGCCTACTGCTCGTAGTTCTCCACCTCGGACGCCGGGCGCAGGTCGGCGAGGTCCGGGTCCTCGCCGAACTCCTCGTGGGCGCGGCGCTGGCGCAGCAGGTCCCAGTAGCGATCGAGCTCGACCTTGATCGCCTCCATCCGGGCGTGCTCCTCCGGGGAGAGGCCGGAGCCGTCGGTGTGCCGGCCGCGGAGCGTGTGCTCCTCGTCGACGAGCTGTTCGATGTGCGCGGAGATCGAGGCGTCGGAGGTCATGTCGCAGTCATACCCCGGGGCCGGGCCGACAATCAAGTCCGGCCCCGGAGGGACGGCGGCTCAGCCCAGCCCGCCACCGGCGTCGCAGCGGATGATGGCCGCGCGCTCCAGGCCCGCGTCGCGGTGGGCCAGCGCGACGCCGACCACCGGGTCCAGCGCGAGGTCCAGGAAGGCCTGCGCGTTGGGGTAGCCCACCGCGATGATCTCGTCGTAGACGTCGCTGTCGTCGCCGATGACGGTCATCCCGGCGAACGTGTGCCACTGGATCGACCCGCCCACGCGGTTCAGCGTCTGGGCGGCCACCATGCCGTAGCGCTCGTACGCCTCACGGCCGGTCACGTCCGGGTTCTCACCGCCGGGCGGGTCCCCCTGGTAGGCCGCGCGGTCGCGGTAACGGTTGAGGTTGAGCATCACGAGCGGGCCGTCGGCGTCGGTGCCGATGAGGGCGGCGAGCTCCGTGAGCTGCTCCTGGGTGGGGTGGATCGGCATGGTGCTCCTCGTCGGGTCGGGTCAGGAAGGGGAAGGGGTCGCGCGCTGCAGGCCCGCCTCGCGCAGGGCGAGCTCGAGGTCCTCGATGCGGTCCTGGCCCCAGAACAGCTCGCCCTCGAACACGAAGACCGGCACGCCCCAGTGGCCGAGCTCGATCAGGGCCTCGGTGTCCTGGTCCACGCGGGCGCGCAGGGCGGGGTCGACCAGGGCGGCCTGGCAGGCGGCCCAGTCCAGGCCCGCGCCCTCGCACACGGAGCGCAGGCCGTCGTCGTCAGCCACGTCGACGGCCTCGGCCCAGATCGCGCGGCTGGCCGCGAGGACGAACTCTCGCTCGCGCCCGACGTCCACGGCGTGCTCGGCCACCAGCAGGCAGCGGATCGCGCCCTCGCCGATCGGATCGTGGATGCGGCCGAAGGGCATGCCCAGGCGCTTGGACTCCCGCTTGACGTCACGCAGCGTGTGCAACCCCTTCTCGCGGGGGACCGACTGGCCGCGCATCGCCATCGGGATCACGCCGCGGAACACGACGTCCACGTCGTAGGCGTCCCCAAGCGCGAACGCGCGGGGGCCGGCCAGGTACGAGTACGGGCTGCGGAAGGAGAAGAAGAAGTCCAGGCGCGCGCTCACGGGGACACCGTCCAGCCGAGGTCGTCGAGCCGCTCGCCGATCTGCACGAGCCGGTCGTGGGCGAAGAACCACTGGCCGTGCACCCAGGCGGCGGGCGTGTCGTAGGGCCCTCGCCGGCCCATCAGGCGCTCGTCACGCCGCACGGCCTCGGCGCCGCCCGCGGGCGGCTCGCTGCCCAGCTCCGCGCGCCACAGGTCGGCGAACGCCTCCGGCTCGACCGGGCCGTCGGTGGCGAACCACAGGCGGCGCATGGCGGCGACGCAGAAGCGCAGGCGGGCCGGCCCGGCGGGGGTGGCCGCGACCCATTCGGCCAGGAACGCCGTGTCCTGCGCGGTCAGTGGCGCGTCGCGGGACAGCGTGAGGCCGAGCCGGCGGCCCAGGCGCCGCGCGTCGTCGAGCGCGTAGTGGCGCTTGAGGTCGACGGCCGGGTCCTCGGGGATGCCGCGGTGCACGACGGGCAGCAGGACGAGCTGCACGTCCCGGCCCGCGACCCGCTGGGCCAGGTCGATCACCGCGACGGCGCTGCACGGGTCGTCGAAGGCGAAGAACAGCTCCACCCGGCCCCGCCGGCCCAGGCGCCGGCGCAGCGCCGCCCCGGCCTGCGCGGCCCCGTCGAGCTGCGAGAGCGTGACGACCAGGGTGGGCCCGACGCGGCGGACGAGCAGGTCTTTGGGGGAGGCGGCCATGGGTACGGGCGTCAGGGGCGGCTGACCGCGAGCCAGATGTCGGCGAGCGTGCGCACCGCGACCTCGTCGGTGACCTTCGGCTCGCGCCCGAACGCGTCCAGGAGGTAGGCCTCGTTCATGAGGTTCAGCGCGTGCGCGGTCTGGGCGGCGTCGGCCGTCGTGGCGCCCGTCCCGGTGGCGCTGACCCGCAGCCACTGCTCCGCGAGGTCGTCGAAGCGCCGGCGGATGGCCAGGTGCTCGGCGGCCAGCGTGTCGTCGCCGGCGGCCGCCTCGGCGATCCCGCGCAGCAGCGGCCCGTGGTCGCGGTACACCGCGACGGCCAGGACCATCGCCTGGCGCACCGCCTCGGGCTCGCCGGGGTTGCCCCCCGTGCCCAGGGTGCGCTGCGCGTCGTAGAGCGCGTCGATCGCCTCGCGGCTGGCCCGCGCGAGCAGGTCGGCGAGGTCGTCGAAGTGGCGGTAGAAGATGGTGCGGCCCTGGCCGGCCTCGCGCATCACCTCGTCGACGGTGAGCTCCGCGTAGGACCGCTTGCGCAACAGGAGCGCGGCAGCGGCGATGATGCGCTCACGCGTCTCCTCCCTGCTCTGCCGCACGCGGGCGCGGTGGGTCACGGTGGCCACCGGGCGACCCTACCACGTTGACACGGTGTGACACGGCGCGTATGACACGGCCCGCCCCCGCGGGCGTCCCGGCGCACCGGCGCTCCCGTCCGTGGATACTGGGCACATGAGGATGACCCTGCGCACCGCCCTGATCGCCCTGTGCCTCGCGGGCGTGACCGTCACCGCCGGCGCCACCACGGCCGCCGCCAAGCCGGTCGCCGCCAAGGCCCATCTCTACAACACGCGCTACTGCGAGATCCTCGTGGCCAAGGGCGCGCTGCCCGCCGTGGTCGTCACGGTGTGGAACACCATCGGGCTGAGCACCTGTCCCAGGAAGCAGTGGGAGGCGTTCGACGCGCCCACGATGGCCAAGGA
>CAZXNX010000055.1:9407-10854 GCA_964642225.1 uncultured Solirubrobacteraceae bacterium
CCCGACGGCGCCGTGTACCTCATGCAGGCCTACTCGCAGATCGTCGACCCCGCGCTGCGCCTGAAGGACCTGAACGGGCTCGGCGCGCGGCTGAAGCTCCCGGAGGGCTGGCGCTACCGCACGCGCACGTTGTCGAAGAAGGGCTTCTCCCTCAAGGCCAACGGCACGGCGACGATCATCCAGGACGAGCTGCAGAACACGTACCAGCGCATCCGCTGACCCGCTGACCCGCCGCCCGGCGATGAGTTCCGGGCGGCTCCCCGGTCCCTGCTGCAGGCGACGACGAGGGGCTCGTGCCGGACCACGGGGAGACGTCCACGACGGTGGTGCTGGTCGCGGCCGACGGCCGCGAGGCCCTCGTCCTGCGGCTGCCCGCGGGCGGGCCGGACCTGCACGTCGTCGACCTGCTCGCGCGCCTGCGGCTCATGGCCGTGCGCTGCGGCGGCCGGTTGGTGCTGCGCGGCGACGGCGGCGACCTGCGCGCGCTCCTATCGCTGGTCGGGCTGGCCGGCGTCCTGGACGGCGACGAGGCCCGCGGGGTCGTGGAGCACCGGCTCCAGCCCGAAGGCGGCGAACAGCTCGGGGTAGAGGAAGTGGTGCAGCCCGGTGATCCGCCCGTCTGACATCTCGACGATCACGATCGCCCACGGCTCGTAGCGGCCCTCGCCGGCCGGGTGGTAGATCGCCACCGCCGGCCCGCCGTTCGCGGCGACCGGCACGACCCGGGACCCCTGGCAGTGGATGCCGGGCCCGAGCATGAACCGGCCGATCTCCTCGGGCCCCTGGACCCAGAGCGGAAAGGGCGGCATCGAGAAGGCCGCGTCCTCCTTCAGCAGCGTCACCAGGGACGGGATGTCGTAGCGCTCGAACGCCTCGACGTAGCGGGCCAGCAGCTCCTGCTGCTCGGCGTCGACCTCCCCCACGTGGCCGGCCTGCAGGTCCAGATCGCCGAGCGTGGCCCGCGCCCGCTGCAGCGCGCTGTTGACCGAGGCGACGGACGTGTCGAGCAGCTCGGCCACCTCGCCGGCCTGCCAGCGCAGCACCTCGCGCAGGATCAGCACCGCGCGCTGGCGGGGCGGGAGGTGCTGCAGCGCGGCCACGAAGGCCAGGCGCAGCGTCTCGCGATCCTCGGCGAGCGCCGCGGGGTCCTCGGAGGGGCTCAGCACCCGGGTGTCGGAGATGGGGAGCACCCAGGCGTGCTCGGCCAGCCCCGCGCCGAGCTGGTCGGTCGCCACGCCGGACGGGCCCAGGTCCATCGGCTGCGCCCGCCGCTGGGCGCTGGAGAGGATGTCGAAGCAGACGTTGCTGGCGATGCGGAACAGCCACGACTTGAGCGCCTCGCGCGCCTGCAGCCGGTCGGCGGCGCGCCACGCCCGCACCATCGCCTCCTGCACGGCGTCCTCCGCCTCGGAGCCCGAGCCGAGCATCCGGTAGCAGTAGCCCGTCA
>CAZXNX010000056.1:0-10813 GCA_964642225.1 uncultured Solirubrobacteraceae bacterium
GGGCGGCGTCGACGACGGGCGACGGTGCCTCCTCCAGCACCTTCTGGTGGCGGCGCTGCAGCGAGCACTCGCGCTCGCCCAGGTGCAGGCACGTCCCGTGACGATCGGCGAGAACCTGCACCTCGATGTGCCGCGGGCGCTCCAGGTACCGCTCGACGAGCACGCGGCCGTCGCCGAAGGCCGACTGCGCCTCGCGCCGGGCGCTGTCCAGTGCGGGCTCCAGCTCGCCGGCGGATCGCACGACGCGCATCCCCTTGCCGCCGCCGCCGGCCAGCGCCTTGACCACCACGGGGAAGCCCTGCTCGCCGGCGAACGCGGCCGCCTCGTCGGTGGACATGTCGTCGCCCTCGACGCCCGGCACGACCGGCACGCCGGACGCGCGCGCCAGGCCCTTGGCCCGCGCCTTGTCGCCCATGAGGTCGATGGCCGCGGGCGGCGGGCCGACCCAGATCAGGCCGGCCTCCTGCACCGCGCGGGCGAAGGCGGCGTTCTCGCTGAGGAAGCCGTAACCCGGGTGCACGGCGTCGGCCCCGGCCTGGAGCGCGGCGGCCACCACGGCCGGCCCGTCCAGGTAGGAGGGGACGCGCACGGCCACATCGCTGGCGTCCACGTGCAGCGCATCCTCGTCGGCGTCGGTGAAGACGACCGCCGACCGCACGCCCTGGGCGCGCAGGGTGCGCATGATCCGCACGGCGATCTCGCCGCGGTTGGCGATGAGGACGGTGTCGAGCACGGGCCGGCGCTACGCCCCGAGCGCCCGGGCGATGACCATCTGCTGGACCTCGTCGGTGCCCTCGCCGATGGTGAGGATCTTGGCGTCGCGGTACATGCGGCACACCGGGTACTCCTCGATGTAGCCGTACCCGCCGTGGATCTGCACGGCCTCCTCGGCGCAGCGCACGGCCAGGCGGCCCGTCTTGAGCTTGGCCTGGGCGGCGGTGAGGCTGAAGTTGCGGCCCAGGTCCTTCTCCATCGCGGCCTTGTAGACGAGCAGCCTCCCCGCCTCGATCTCGGTCGCCATGTCGGCGAGCTTGCCCTGGATGGCCTGGAACTTGGAGATCGACTGGCCGAAGGCCTGGCGGTCCTTGGCGTAGGCGAGCGCCTGGTCCAGCGCGCCCTGGGCCAGGCCGACGCCCATGGCGGCGACGCCGATGCGGCCGATGTCCAGGATGTGCAGAAACTGCTTGAAGCCGGCGCCCCGCGGGCCGAGCAGGTGCTCCTCGGGGACGGTGCACTCGGTGAAGGTGAGCGGCCGGGTGTCGGAGGCGTTCCACCCCATCTTGCGGTAGGGCGTGCCCTGCTCGTAGCCGGGCGTCCCGTTGGGGACGAGGATGTTGGAGATCTCCTTGCGCCCGTCGCTCTCGCCGGTGACCGCGGTGATGGCCACGACGCCGGAGATGTCGGTGCCCGCGTTGGTGATGAACTGCTTGGCGCCGTTGACCACCCACTGGCCGTCGCGCAGGGCGGCGCGGGTCTTGACGTTGCCGGCGTCCGAGCCGGCCTCGGGCTCGGTGAGGCCGAAGGCGCCGAGCTTCGTGCCGGCGCACAGCTGCGGCATCCACTCCTGCTTCTGCTCCTCGGTGCCGAAGAGGTAGATCGGCTGGGTGCCCAGCGAGGTGTGGGCACAGAGGGTGATGGCCACGGAGGAGTCCACGCGGGCCAGCTCCTCGACGGCCAGCGCGTAGGCGAGGCTGTCCCCGCCGCCGCCGCCGTACTCCTCCGGGAACGGGATCCCCATGAGGCCCAGGGCGCCGAGCTTGGCGACGATCTCGTAGGGGAAGCGCTTCTCGTGGTCGAGCGCCTCGGCCACCGGGGCCACCTCGTTGTCGGCGAAATCGCGGACGGTGTCGCGGATCAGGCGGTGATCGGGGGAGAGGTCGAAGTCCATGGGCGCGACAATACCGAACGAACGCTCGAAGTTCGAGGAATCGTTCGGTAATGTCGTGGGCCATGCCCCTGCCCCCCACCCGCCCGGCGCTGCGGGCCCGCTACGACCGCCGCCGCCAGGAGCTGGTCGACGTCGCGGCCACGGTGTTCGCCGAGCAGGGCTACCAGGCCACCAGCATGGACGACCTCAGCGAGGCGACCGGCCTGGCCGCCGGCGGGCTCTACCACTACATCGACGGCAAGGAGCAGCTGCTCTTCCTCATCTGCGACGAGCTCCTGCAGCCCCTGCTCGTCGAGGCCCGGGCGATCGTCAGGGCCGGCGGCCCGCCCGAGGAGGTGCTGCGCACCCTCGTGCGCACCTGGGTCCTGCACGTGCAGGAGCACCGCACCCACATGCTCGTGTTCCAGCAGGAGCGCCACGTGATCGAGCGCGACCCGCGCTGGAGCACGGTGCGCGATCACCGCAAGCAGTTCGAACGCCTGCTCGACGGCGTCCTGCGGCGCGGCGTGCAGGAGGGCGACTTCACCTTCGCCGACCGCGGCCTGACCCTGCTCTCCCTCCTGGCCATGGTCAACTCCACGCCGCAGTGGCTCAACCCCGCCGGCCGCCTGAACCCCACCAGGGCGGCCGACGGCTTCTGCGACATCATCCTGGCGACGGGACGGGCTCCAGCCGGACGATGACCGACTTGGACGTCGGGGTGCCGCTGCGCTCGGCGACGCTGTCGAGCGGGACCAGCGGGTTGGTCTCGGGGTAGTAGGCGGCGGCACAGCCCCGCGGCGTGTCGTAGGCGACGACCCGGAAGCGCTCGGCGCGGCGCGCCACCCCGTCGTCGGCCAGCCCCACCAGGTCCACCACCGCGCCGTCGGCGATCCCCAGCTCGGCGAGGTCCGCCGCGTTGACCATCACCACCCGCCGCCCCGCCCGGATGCCGCGGTAGCGGTCGTTGAGGCCGTAGATCGTCGTGTTGTACTGGTCGTGCGAGCGCAGGGTCTGCAGCACGAGGTGGCCCTGGGGGGCGCGCAGGACCCGCAGGTCGTTGACCGTCAGCTGTGCGCGACCCGAGGGCGTGTCGAAGCGCCGCGCGTCCCGCGGGCCGTGCGGCAGCACGAAGCCCGCGTCGCGGCGCGCGTTGAAGTCGTCGAAGCCGGGGATCGCCGCGGCGATGAGGTCGCGGACGCGGTCGTAGTCGTCGGCCAGCGCCGCCCAGTCCAGGCCGCGGCCGCCCGGCCCCAGCACCCGCTCGGCGAGCTGGCAGACGATCGCCACCTCGCTGCGCAGCTCGGGCGACGCCGGCTCCAGCCGCCCGCGCGAGGCGTGCACCGCGCTCATCGAGTCCTCCACCGTCACCACCTGCTCGCGCCCGCCCCGCACGTCGCGCTCGGTGCGGCCCAGCGTCGGAAGCAGCAGCGCCTGTGTCGTCCCGTCGCTGCCCAGCAGGTGGGAGCGGTTGGGCTTGGTCGCCACGCTCACGGTCAGCCGGCAGCGGCGCAGGGCCGCCGTGGTGGCCTCCGTGTCCGGCGCGGCGGAGAGGAAGTTGCCGCCCATCGCCAGGAAGACCTTGATGCGGCCGTCGCGCATCCCGCGGATGGTGTCCACGACGTCGGCCCCCGGCTCCCGCGGCATCGGGAACCCGAGTGCCGCCTCCATGCGGTCCAGGAACGCCGCCGACGGCCGCTCGTGGATCCCCATCGTGCGGTCGCCCTGCACGTTGGAGTGCCCGCGCACCGGGCACAGCCCCGCCCCGGGCTTGCCGATCATCCCCCGCAGCAGCAGGAAGTTGACGATCTCGCGGATGGTGGCCACCGAGTTGCGGTGCTGGGTCAGGCCCATCGCCCAGCAGACCACCGTGCGCCGGGAGCCGCGGGCCAGGCCGGCCAGCTCCTCGATCTGCGCCCGCGGCAGGCCGGTGGCCTCCAGCACATCGGGCCACGACAGCGCCGACAGGTGGGCGCGCAGCGGCTCCAGGCCGTCGCAGTACGTGTCCAGGAAGCCCGCGTCGACGGCGCCCGCGTCGAGCAGCAGGCGGTTGACCGCGCTGAACAGCGCCAGGTCGCCGTTGATGCGGATCGGCAGGTGCAGGTCGGCGAGCTGGACCCCGCGGCCGAGGACGCCGCGCACCTTCTGGGGGTTGTCGAAGCGCATCAGCCCCGCCTCGCGCAACGGGTTGACGCTGACGATCGTCGCCCCGCGCGCCTTGGCCGCCTCCAGCGAGCTGAGCATGCGGGGATGGTTGGTGCCCGGGTTCTGCCCCACCACGATGAGCAGGTCGGCGTGCTCCACGTCGTCGAGGGAGACGCTGCCCTTGCCGATCCCGATCGTCTCCCCGAGCGCGACGCCGGAGGACTCGTGGCACAGGTTGGAGCAGTCCGGGAGGTTGTTGGTGCCCAGCGCGCGGACGAAAGCCTGCCACACGAAGGCGGCCTCGTTGGAGGTGCGCCCGGACGTGTAGAAGGCGGCCTCGTCGGGGCTGTCGAGCGCGGCGAGCTCCTGCGCGATCAGCCCGTACGCGTCGTCCCAGGAGATCGGGCGGTAATGCGTGTCGCCCGGGGCCAGGTGCAGCGGGTGGGTCAGCCGCCCGCGCTTGCCGATCCAGAAGTCCGACTGGGCGGCCATCGCCTCCACCGGCCACTGGGCGAACAGCTCGGGGCCGGCCCGCAGGCGCGTGGCCTCCTCGGCGACCGCCTTGGCGCCGTTCTCGCAGAACTCCGCGTGGTGGCTCTTGGCCGGGTCCGGCCAGGCGCAGCCCATGCAGTCGAAGCCGTCGTCCTGGTTGACCATCCGCAGGGTCCGCGCGGTGCGCACGACGCCCATCTCGCGGATCCCGTGGCGCAGCGCCGAGACCACCGCGGGCACGCCGGCGGCGTGGTCGGTGGCCGGCCCGACGTGCAGGTCGCTCTCGCCGGGGTCCTCGGGTGGGCGGCGCGCGGGCATCCCCGTCAGCCTAGTCAGCCGGCGTCGAGCGCCGCCCCGACGAGCTGGGCGATGCCCACGGCCATCCCGGGCAGCTCGTCCACGTGGCCTTCGACCACCGCGTCGAGCACCAGCTCGTTCATCCCGCCGACGATGATCTGCGCGGCGGGGGCCGACAGTGAGCCGCGTCCGGGGTCGGCGCGCTGGTCGACCAGGCGGCGCAGCACGTCGGCGAAGCGGCGGTTGACCTGGTGGCGCGCCTGCAACGCGGCGGGACCGGCGGCCAGCACCTCGACGATGAAGGTGCGGGTCAGCGCGGGGTTGTCGGCGACGACGCCGAGGTAGGCCTGCGTGGCGGCCAGGATGCGGTCGTCGTCGGACAGGTCCTCGCGGCTGCCGGCGGAGACGAGCACCTCCAGGACGCGTTCGGCGGCCGCGGCGTAGGCGGCCAGGAAACAGGCCTCCTTGTCGGCGAAGTGCGCGTAGAACGTCGACTTGGAGACCTGGGCAAGGCGGGCGATGTCGCTGATCGTCACGGCGACGTAGCCCTTGGCGGCCACGGCCTCCACCAGCCCCTCCATCACACGGGTGCGCACGACATCGGTGGGTGTGGGCTGGGCCGGCATCGGGTACTGCCTGGTACAGTATCAGTACTGCACGGTACTCCAACCGGGAATCCACATGCACACCCCCCTCCCCATGCACGTCCGCATCGCCATCGCCGGCACCGGCTTCGCCGGCCTGGCCGCCGCTGTGCGCCTGATGGAGGACGGCGAGCGCGACCTCGTGCTGCTGGAGCGCTCCGGCGACGTGGGCGGCACCTGGCGCGACAACTCCTACCCCGGCTGCGCCTGCGACGTGCCCTCCCACCTGTACTCGCTGTCGTTCGCCCCGAACCCCGGCTGGAGCCGGGCCTTCTCCCCCCAGGAGGAGATCCACCGCTACCTGCAGGGCGTGGCCCGCGACCACGGCGTGCTGCCGCACGTGCGCTTCGACACCACGCTCCTCCACGCCGCCTGGGACGACGAGCGGCAGCGCTGGGCGATCGAGACATCGCGCGGCACCTTCACGGCCGACATCCTCATCTCCGGCGTGGGCGGCCTGAGCGAGCCGGCCATCCCGGCCCTCCCCGGCCTGGACACCTTCGCCGGCGCGACGTTCCACTCCGCCAGCTGGGACCACGACCACGAGCTGCGGGGGAGCCGCGTCGCCGTCATCGGCACGGGCGCGTCCGCCATCCAGTTCATCCCGGAGATCGTCCAGGACGTCGAGCGGCTCACCCTCCTGCAGCGCACGCCGCCGTGGGTCCTGCCCCGCCGCGATCGGGCCATCTCCCCCTGGGAACAGCGGCTCTTCCGCCGGGTCCCGCTCGCCCAGAAGGCGATGCGGGCGGCGATCTACGCGGGCCGCGAGCTGTTCGCCCTGCCCCTCCTGCATCCCCGGCTGGCCAGACGCACCCAGGAGATGGCGGTGGCCAACATCCACCGCTCCGTCTCCGACCCCGAGCTGCGCGCCAAGCTCACGCCCGACTACACGATCGGCTGCAAGCGGATCCTGCTCTCCAACCGCTACTACCGCGCCCTGGCCCGCGACAACGTCGACGTCGTGACGACCGGGATCCGCGAGGTCCGCCCCCACGGGGTCGTCACCGACGACGGCGTCGAGCATCCCTGCGACACGATCATCTTCGGCACCGGCTTCCAGGTGACCGACCAGCCCGTCGCCCACCAGATCGTGGGCAGCGCGGGCAGGACGCTCCACGAGGCGTGGGCGGGCAGCCCGACCGCCCACCTGGGCACCACCGTCGCCGGCTTCCCCAACCTCTTCATGCTCCTGGGCCCCAACACCGGGCTCGGGCACACCTCGATCACGATCATGATCGAGGCGCAGGTGGAGTACGTGCGCCAGGCGCTGCGCCACATGCGCACGGCACGCGTCGCCACCATCGAGCCGCGCCCCGCCGCCCAGGCCGCCTGGAACGCCGAGGTGGACCGTCGTGGCCGCGGGACCGTCTGGACCGCGGGCGGCTGCGCGAGCTGGTACCTCGACGAGACGGGCCGCAACTCGACGCTGTGGCCGGCCTTCACCTTCACCTACCGCCGCCGCGTGGCCCGGTTCGACGCCGCCGACTACACGCTCACCGGCCCGCGGCCGCGACGCGCGACGCCGGTGGCGCCCGTCCCCGCTACGGTGCCCGCCTGATGACACGCACCCAGGTTCCCCTCGCCGGCCGCACGGCCGTGATCACCGGCGCCGGCTCCGGCATCGGGCGCGCGCTGGCCCAGCGCCTGTCCGCCGCCGGCTGCCCCGTGGCGATCGCCGACCAGGACGCCGCCAACCTGGCCGACACCGAGGCCTCGCTGCCCGGCCCGGCCCTGGCCCGGCCGCTCGACGTGCGCGACCGCCAGGCGCTCCTCACCTTCGCCGCGCAGACCGACCAATGGTCGGCCGACCTGGGCCGCCCGATCGGCGCCGTCGTCAACAACGCCGGCGTCACCGTGGCGCAGACGGTGGCCGAGGCCGCCCTCGAGGACGACGAGTGGGTCATGGCCGTCAACTACGGCGGCGTCGTCAACGGCACCCGCGCCTTCCTGCCCATCCTGCTGCGGCAGGACTCGGGCACGCTGGTGAACATCTCCAGCGTCTTCGGCCTCTTCGGCTTTCCCAACCAGAGCGCCTACGTGGCCTCCAAGCACGCGGTCCGCGGCTTCTCGGAGTCGCTGCGCCAGGAGCTGCGCGGCAGCGGGGTGCGGATCGCCGTCGTGCATCCCGGCGGCGTGAGGACGAACATCGTGCGCAACGCCCGCTGGCACGTGGACGACACGGGCTCCAGCGACCACGGGCTGGCCATGGAGCGGTTCGCCGCCATCGCCCGCACCACGCCCGAGCGCGCCGCGAAGATCATCCAGAGCGGCATCGAGCGGGGCGACCCCCGCATCCGCATCGGCGCCGACGCGGTGGCGATGGACGTGCTGGTGCGCGTGGCGCCGGTCCGCTACTTCAGCGTGCTGGACCGGCTCGAGAAGCTGACGCGCCCCAAGTCCCTGCGCTAGGGGTTCAGCCGCCCGCGCAGCAGCGCGAGGTCCTCGTCGCCCAGGCCGTTGGCGGTGAGCCAGGCGGTCGCGCCGCCGTGCTCCTCGTCGAGGATCTGCAGCACCCGCTCCATCGTGCCGACCCGCGGCGCGTGGTCCTGGGGGTCGTGGCCGACGAGCTCGGCGCGGTAGGTCGGTGAGGCGACGAGCCGGTCCATGATCGCCGTGATGCGTTCGGCACTGGCCATGTAGTCGGCGACGACGGTCGCGTCGTCGATGCCGGCGGCCGACAGCGCCATCGCCACGACGACGCCGGTGCGGTCCTTGCCCGCCGCGCAGTGCACGAGCACCGCCCCGTCGGAGCGGGCGATGGTGCGCACGGACTCGGCGACGGAGTCGGGCCGCCGGCGCAGGTAGCTCAGGTAGGCGCGCACCACCGGCGGCTCGTCGGCGAAGGCGCCCTCCAGCGCGTCGCCCCACGGGCGCACGGTGTCGGCGTCCAGGTCGGTGTTGCCGCCGGAGTCGGGGTACAGCGAGCGGTGCTCGATGCGCACCCGCGGCTCCCGGGTCAGCGGCCCGGGGCCCTCCATGGCGTCCTCGATGTCGGTGCGCAGGTCCAGCACCACCTCGAGGCCGTGCTCCTCGACGAGGCGGCGCACGTCCTCCTCGCTGAGGGCCTGGAGGTTGTCGGAGCGCAGCAGGGCGCCCGGGACGACGGTGCGGGCGTTGACCGTGCCGTCCAGCGGGATCCAGGCGATGGTGGGAGTGGTGCTCACCTGTCCATCGTGACGCACCGCCCCTCCCGGCGGATTTCGGCCGTGATGGTTGCGCAGCGCCAGCCTTGGGTAAGGCCTCATGCGACCGCAACCCCGGGACGCCGCGCGTGTCTCGGGAATGGAACCCTCGTCGTGGCCGCGCCGCAGCACCTTCTGCGCTGCCCCGAGGGACCTGGCCCCCGACCCGTTGGAGACCTCTGTCGCCTATGCGCCGTTTGATCATGACTCTTTCCCTGCTGTGCCTCGCCGTGGGGGTGATGGCCTCCCCTGCCGGTGCGCGACCCGGTCAGCAGGTCATGTTCGAGGCGCCGAACGCATTCCAGGACCCGGCCACGGTCGTCCCCAAGCTGGAGAGCCTGGGCGTCACCGCCCTGCGGGTGAACCTGCGGTGGAACGACGTCGCCCCCGACAACAACTCCCGGGACCGCCCCAACGTCGACCTGAAGGACCCGGCCTCCTACAACTGGTCGCGCTACGCGCCGATCCTCGACGTGGCCAAGGAGAAGGGCTGGAAGGTGCTCATCGCCCTCGCCGGCTCGGCGCCGCGCTGGGGCACCGAGGGCGCGCGTGACCACATCACCCGGCCCCGCGCCAGCGACTACCAGCAGTTCGCCGAGGCCACGGCCAAGCGCTTCGGGTCCGGGGTCGCCTACTGGTCGATCTGGAACGAGCCGAACTTCCGCACCTTCCTGGCTCCCCAGTTCGTCAAGGGCAAGCCCGCCTCCCCGGCGATCTACCGCAAGCTCTACCTCGCGGGCCAGAAGGGCCTGAAGGCCGGGACCGCCAAGCCGCGCATCCTCTTCGGGGAGACGGCTCCGCGCGCCGGCGCCGACGGCGTAGCGCCGCTCGCCTTCATGCGCGGTGTGCTGTGCCTCTCCACCACGTACAAGAAGTCCAAGAAGTGCGGCAAGATCAGCGCCGACGGGTACGCGCACCACCCCTACGCGCCGCCCGCGGGGCCCACGTTCGTCCCGCCCAAGCGCGACGACGTGACGATCGGTGTGATCAGCCGGCTGACCGCGGCGCTGGACAAGGCGGGGCGGGCCAAGGCGATCACCAGCAAGCTGAAGGTCTACCTGACGGAGTTCGGCGTGCAGTCCTACCCCGACCGCAGCGCGGGCGTCCCGTTGGCCACGCAGTCCGACCAGCGCTCGACGGCGGAGCGGATCGCGTGGAGCAACCCGCGCGTGTACGGCTTCTCCCAGTACCTGCTGTACGACGACCCGACCGTGAAGAGCTCGTCGAAGTCCAAGCGCTACCCCGGCTTCCAGTCCGGCCTGGAGACCGACAAGGGCAAGAAGAAGCCCGCCTACGACGGCTTCCGCCTGCCGCTGACCGTCACCAACCGGGGCGCCAGGGTCGCGTTCTGGGGCCTCGTGCGCCCCGCGCACGGCAAGACGAAGCTGACGCTGCAGTACGCGACCAAGGGGAAGTCGTGGAAGACGCTCAAGACGATCACCACCAAGAGCGACAGCAGTTGGACACTCTCCGGCACCAACGCCCGCAACCGCGTGTGGCGCGTGCAGTGGACCGACAGTGAGGGCCAGACCTTCACCGGCTCCACCACGAAGGCGTACAAGAAGCCCTGACCGCCGGGCGGGCGCGCCCCGGGATCCCCGGGGCGCGTCTGCTTGGATGGTCCCCATGCGGCTGTGCATCGTCGGCGCGGGCATCCTCGGGCTCGCCGTCGCCCACCGGGCCCGGGTGCACGACCCCGGGGTGTCCGTCGTCGTCCTGGAGAAGGAGGACGCCGTCGCCACGCACCAGACCGGCCGCAACAGCGGGGTCGTGCACGCCGGCCTCTACTACGAGCCCGGCTCCCTGAAGGCGCGGCTGTGCCGCCAGGGGGCGGAGCTGCTGCGCGACCACTGTCGTGAGCACGCGCTGCCCTACGAGGAGTGCGGCAAGGTCGTGGTCGCCACCGAGGAGGACGAGCTGGCGCCCCTGGCCGCGATCGAGCGGCGCGCGATCGCCAACGGCGTCCCCGGCGTGACGATGGTCGACGCGGCCGGGCTGCGCGAGCTGGAGCCGCACGTGCGCGGCATCGCCGCCCTGCACTCGCCGCACACCGCGATCGTCGACTACGGCGCCGTGGCCCACAGCCTGGCCGCGGGCATCACCGCCGGCGGCGGACAGGTCCGCACGGGTGCCCGGGTCGCCCGTGTCGAGGACACCGGGGCCGGCGCCCGGGTGCACCTGCACGG
>CAZXNX010000057.1:0-5114 GCA_964642225.1 uncultured Solirubrobacteraceae bacterium
GGTGAGGTACTCGGCCAGGGCGGTGCCGGGGTCGAACAGGAACCGGTCGATCGGCAGCATGGCGACGGAGTAGTCGATGGGCACGCCGTGGCGGACGCACTTCGCGGGCTTGGGCTGCTCGCGGCAGCGGCCCGCCCCGGCCAGCAGCTTCGCCGCGTCGGCGGGCAGCAGCGTGGCGTTCGGGTTGCGCTTGGAGTTGCCCATGATGTCGCCCTCGTGGCCCGGCCGCGGCCGGGAGGCGCCCTTGGCGGTGTTCGGGTCCAGGCCGTTCTGCTCGGCGAGCTTGCGGATCGCGTCGGCGAGGTCGCCGCTCGTGCCGAAGTCGTTGTCGACCTTCACCTCGCGGCCGCTGGCGTCGGAGATGTAGGTGTCGTACTGATCGCCCAGGCCGGCGAGGTGGCCGACCTCGTGTGCCCAGCCGCGCTCGCGCTCGCCGAGGGTCACGCCCGACCCGCCGGCCGCGCGCGAGGCGGACCAGTCGCCGCTGGCGGCCTTCCCGGAGTTCGGCCGGCCCAGCTCGGTGGAGTCGCGCCAGTCCGGGTCGGGATGCAGCTCGATCTGGTCGTAGCCCCTGGTCGCGGGGGCCCCGGGGGTGCGCACGCGGGTCTGCACGTCGACCTCGACGTCGCCGCCGGTCGGCAGGTGCGCCCACTGGTACTGGCGCTCGACGCTGCTCTCGATGAGGTTGGCCCAGCGGGTGACGGCATCCTTGGACAGGTCCCTGGAGTGGAACTCCAGCCGCACGGTGACCGTCAGGGTGCGGGCGGCGCCGGTGCCGGCGACGCAGGTTCCCGGTGCGGCGGCGGCCGGCGCGGCCGCCACAGCGCTCACCGCGAGCGCGAGCACCAGCCCGCCCACGCACCGTCTTCCTCCCCAGCTGCGCCCCGACATGCGGGTGAGTGTAGAGAACCCCTTCGCGGCGGCGCGACGCTTCGCGGGACTGCGGGTTGCCCCCGAGGACGGCGTGCGCGCGGGCGGATAGGCTCGCCCGGTCAGCATCCCCGCACCAGGAGACTTCGCATGGCCTTGATCGAGACGACCGCCGGACCGGTGGATTCCGGCGACCTGGGGCGGACCCTCGTCCACGAGCACCTCATCACGGCGTCCGAGACCATCCGCGCGCAGTATCCGCATCTCCACGACGCCGACGCCGAGCTCGAGAAGGCCATCGCCTGGGTGCGCGCGGCGCAGGGCCACGGGGTGCGCACCATCGTCGACCCCGCCTGCATGGACCTGGCCCGCGATGCCCGCTTCGCCTCGGCCGTCGCCGCGGCGACCGGCATCAACCTCGTGATGGCCACCGGCATCTACGGCCAGCACTACACGTTCATCCCGCAGCACTTCCAGACCCGCGACGAGGACTACCTCGCGGACGCGTTCGTCCACGACATCGAGGTGGGCATCCAGGGCACCGACGTGAAGGCCGCCTTCCTGAAGACCGCCGCCGACGAGCCGGGCATGACGGACGACATCGTCAAGGTCCACCGGGCGGCGGCGCGCGCGTCGATCCGCACGGGCCGCCCGATCATGGCCCACTCGCGCCCCGCGAGCCGCACCGGCCTGGACCAGATGGCGATCTTCCTGGAGGAGGGCGTCGCGCCCCACAAGATCCAGATCGCCCACACCGGGGACACCGACGACCTGGACTACATCGAGGAGCTGCTGGCGCTGGGCCCCTATATCGGCCTGGACCGCTACGGCACCGAGATCTTCCTGCCCGACGCCCAGCGCAACACCACCACGGTGGCGCTGCTGGAGCGCGGTCACCTCGATCGGATGATGCTCTCGCAGGACGCATGCGCGACCATCGACTGGTTCCCCGAGGAAATGGTCGCGATGCTCGCCCCGAAATGGACGTTCACCCACCTCTTCGAAGAGGTCCTGCCCACCCTCAGGGAGCTGGGCGTGACCGATGAGCAGATCGCCACGATGCTCGACGTCAACCCGGCCCGGTGGTTGGCCGGGTGAGCGTCATCAGCGACAGCCCCGCCGCCCGCGACGCGGCGCCCCGCCCGCGGCCGTCCATCGCCCATCGCCTGGCCGCCGTCGCGGCGCTGCTGGCCCCCGTGGCCATGGTCGCCGTCGTCGGCTTCGGCCTCTACCAGCAGGGCATCTGGCTCATCATCACCTTCCTGCTCGTGGTCGTGGCCGTCACCGCGGTCTGGGTGGCGCTCGTACGCCACGGGCTCACGCGGATCCTGTGGGTGGCGATCGCGATCGCCGCCACGGTGACGATCGTCGTCGAACTCGACGAACGCGGCCGCGGCTTCCTGTGGCTGGCGATCATGCTCCTGCTGCCCGCCGTCTACGGGATCGCGGCGCGGTACGCGGTCCGACCGCACGTCGCGGCGCAGCACCGCGCCGAGGCCGACCACAACGTCGGCCCGGCCCGCCACGGCGTACTCATCATCAACCTGTGGTCCGGTGGCGGGAAGGCGGAGAAGTTCCACCTCGTCGAGGAGTGCCGCAAGCGCGGGATCGAGACGGTCGTGCTGCAACGCGGCGACGATCTCCTGCAGCTCGCCAAGGACGCCATCGCCCGCGGCGCGGACGTCATCGGCATGGCGGGCGGGGACGGCTCGCAGGCGCTCGTGGCCACCGTGGCCGCCGAGCACGACATCCCGCACGTTTGCATCTCCGCCGGCACGCGAAACCACTTCGCCCTCGACCTGGGGCTGGACCGCGACGACGTGGTGGGCGGCCTGGACGCCTACACCGACGGCATCGAGCGACGGATCGACCTGTCCCGGGTCAACGGCCGCGTCTTCGTCAACAACGCCTCGCTCGGCGTCTACGCCAAGGTGGTGCAGTCCGACGAGTACCGGGACGCAAAGCTGGAGACGTGGGCCAAGATGCTGCCCGAGCTCCTGGGCCCGGACGCCCCGCCGCTGGATCTCCACTTCACCACGCCCGACGGCGAGGATCACAGCGACGCGCCGCTCATCCTCGTGTCCAACAACCCCTACCAGCTCACGCGCCTGGCCGGCGCCGGGACGCGGGAGCGGATCGACACCGGGACGCTCGGCGTTGTCGCGGCCCGCGTCAACAACGCGGCGGATGTTGCCTCGCTCGTCACCCTCGAGCTCGCCGGCCAGGCCGCGCGCTTCCCCGGGCTGCTCACCTGGACGGCCAGGACGTTCGAGGTCCAGTCCAACGCGCAGGTCGAGGTCGGGCTCGACGGCGAGGCGCTCGTGATGGAGTCCCCGCTGCGGTTCGAGTCCCTGCCCGGCGCCCTGCGGGTGCGGATCCCGGCCCACGCCCCCGGCTTCTCGCCGGCCGCCGCCGCGGTCGCGATGACCGCGCCGAACATGGCCAACCTCGCCCGGATCGCGATCGGCCGCGCCCCGGAGCCCGACCCGGTCCTCGTGCCGGCGCCGTGACGCTGGAGTAGGTTGGGCCCATGGGCTGCTTCATCTTTCTCTTCGCACTCGTCTCGCCGCGTCTGGCGCTCTTCTTCGTCTGGATCTTCAGCGACCTGCTGTCGCGGGCCTTCGAGGACTGGTGGATCCCGTTCGCGGGGTTCTTCATCCTGCCGTGGACGACGCTCGTCTACGCCCTCTGCTGGTCGAGCGGCGACCGGGTGGTGGGCTTCGAGTGGTTCCTGGTGGGCTTCGCCTTCCTGATCGACGTCGCCTCGTGGTTCGGCGGCGGCCGCCGGGCCGCCAGCCGCTGATCGGGCGACACCGCCAACGCGCCGGGCCCGGGAAATCACCCGGGGTGGGTGATTGCCCGCTCACCCGGGCGGAGAGCATCGTTGATGACCCCCGGGGGAGGCCAGGGCCGATTCCGCAACCCCTCTGCCGGGCGATCCGATGCTCACCACGTCGTCCCGCACCGCTCACCCGCTCACCCCGCACGAAACCCTGGCCAAGGCGCAGGATGAGGTCGCGGGCGCCTGCATGTCGCGCACGCTCGTGGTCGGGATGGCGTACGGGCTCGTCGGGTGGTTCCACCTCGTCCTGATCCCCGCCTACGCGCTGGCCGGCCTCGTCGGCCCGAAGCAGATGGACGGCTACCCCGTGGGCGCGTGGGCGTGGGCCACGGCCTACGTGGTCACCGGGCTGGCCGTCATCGTCGTGGCGCTCGGCCTGGTCAGCGCCCGCCCCTGGGCGTGGCGTGTGGCGCCATGGGTCATCGTGCCGAACATCGCCGCGCACCTGGTGTTCTTCGCGGTCCTGCCGGTGTGGGGCTCCATCGCGGTCTTCTTCGATCTCTTCGCCGTCGCGCTCGTCGTCCATGAGCGGCGGCGCTTCGCGGCGATGGTGGAAGCGGCGGCGGCCGACGTCCGCCGCCGACGGCCTCCACGGCGCCGGGTCCCCCCCGTGGGCGCCCCCCGGACAGGGTGAGCGCCGTTGCCGGCCCCCTGCACCCGGGTGGCCACCGCCGCGATGGCAGGCGGGCGCCCGCACCGAGGACAGATCGATGGCACTTGTCACACTGGACCGCGCCGCCCCAATCCCTTCTGATGACTCCTTCCGACGCACACCCGCCCGACGACGCCCACCCGGGCGGGTCCTCCGTGGACGGCTACCTGCCGATGAAGCTCACTGCGCCCCGGCTCCCGCCGGGCCTGGTGGCGCGGGAGCGGCTGTTCGATGCGCTCGACAGCGCCGTCACCGGGCCGCTCACCCTGCTGGTGGGGCCGGCGGGCGTGGGCAAGACGGCCGCCGTCAGCTCGTGGCTGGCCAGCGGGCGGGTGCAGCTCCCCGTGGCGTGGCTCTCCCTCGACGCCGGCGACAACAGCCGGGCCCGGTTCTGGCGGCTGCTCCTGGCCGCGCTGGAGACCGCCGGGGACGAGGCGCGCGCGGTGGCCGCGCGGCTCACGGTGGTGTCCGACAACACCGTCGACGCCGTCCTGCCCGGCCTGGTGCGCATGCTGCACGAGCTGTCGCGCCCCCTGGTGCTCGTGCTCGACGACTTCGACGAGATCACCGACCCCGCCGTCCTGGCCGACATGGAGCAGTTGCTCCGCGCGCCCCCGGCCGCGCTGCGGATGGTCGTCACCGCCCGGCGCTTCCCGGCGTTGCGCCTGCAGCGCCTGCGGCTCTCGGGCACCGTCACGGAGATCGACCCCGGTGACCTGACCTTCACCGAGGAGGAGGCGGCGCTGCTGC
>CAZXNX010000057.1:5214-10716 GCA_964642225.1 uncultured Solirubrobacteraceae bacterium
GCGCACGGCCGCGAGCCGGAGGCGGCCCGCCACGCGGCGGAGTCCGAGGACTGGGAGCTGTTGGCCGACGTCGTCGCGCAGGCGGGTTTCCCCATGCTTGTGCGCGGTGAGCTGAGCGAGCTGGCCGACGTGCTGCGCGCGATCCCGCAGGCGGTGCTGCGGGCCAATCCCTCCTATCCGCTCGTCGTCGCCGGGGGCGCCCTGGAGGTGGGGGACGCGCGCGGCGCGGAGATGTGGCTCGCCCTCGCCGACGAGAGCGTGGCCAACGTGCGCGACCGCGACCGCGAGATGTACGTGATCGGCCGGGCGATCATCGGGATGTACCGCGCCCGCCTGACGGGCGACGTCGCCCAGGGCGTGGAGGAGGCGCTCGTCCTGATGGGCGGGGAGCGCAGCGGCGGGATCGCCGACTACGGGTACGCACTCGACCTGCGGGCGCTGGCGCTCATCAACCTCGGGGCGCTGGAGCTGTGGACCGGCAACCTCCAGGACGCCCACCGTGACCTCGTCGAGGGGACGCAGGCGGCGCAGACCCGCGAGCTGGACTACCTCGAGCTGTACGGTCGCGCCCACCTGGCCGTCTACCACCTGTGGCTGGGGGACACCCCGCGCGCCGAGGCCGAGGCCAACGCCGCCATGGAGTTCGCCGATCGCCGTGGCTGGCGCGGCACGCCCCGCGCCGGCGTCGCGCTCGGCGTGCAGGGGATCACCGCCATGATCCGCGCCGACTTCGAGAGTGCCGACGTGTGCCTTGCGGCCGCAGCCCGGTCGGTGGCCCGTTCCATCGAGCGGCCGCTGCGCGCCCACATCACCGCCAACATCGCGCGGCTGATGCGCGTGCAGGGCCGGTACGCCGAGTCGTTGCGGGCGATCGCCGAGGTGCGCGCCGACCTGGGCGACGGCCCGTTCTGGGCGCCGATGGCCAATGCGGTCACGGCGCACGAGGCGCTGGCGCTGCACGGCATGGGGCGGACCGACGAGGCGGTCGCCCGCCTGTCGGCGGCGATGGCGGCCACCGACCCGCCGCCCCAGGAGCTCGCGGTCGCCCTGGCCCGGATCCGCCTCGACCAGGGACGCCTGCAGGAGGGGCTCGATCTCCTCGCCCCGCTCGACGACGGGCATCTCTCGCTGCTGGTCTCCTCCCGGCTCGGCTCGGTCGTGCTGCGCGCGATCATCCTGTCGCAGCTCGGCGAGCGCGAGGCCGCGGGCGATGCCCTCGAAGCGGCGCTGAGCATCGCCGAGCCGCTCGACTGCCGGCTGCCCTTCGTCGTGCACGGCGACGAGCTGCTGGATCTCCTCACCGACCACATCCGGGCCCGCAGCGCGCACCGCGCCTTCGCCCGCGTCCTGTTGGGGACGCTGTCGGCCGGGCCCCGGCGCAGCGACGGGCACGCCGACGAGGCCGCGGTCGCCAAGCCCGGGGTGGAGGACCTCAGCGACCGGGAGATCGCGGTGCTGCGGTACCTGCCCACGATGATGTCCAACCGCGAGATCGCCGACGAGCTGTTCGTGTCGGTCAACACGGTCAAGACGCACCTCAAGCAGATCTACCGCAAGCTCGACGCGCACGATCGCCGTGAAGCCGTCACCCGCGCCCGCCGCGCCGGGCTGCTGGCGCCCCCCGCCACGCGCTGACGCCCGGCCGAGGGGGTGAACCTCGGCCCACCCGCCCCCGTCCGGGCTGGCGCGTCACCGCCTCACCCCTGTCCGCAACCCCGCTGGCCATGCGGAACCGGGCGTCGGGGCGGGTGAGCGGCGCCCGCGCGACGCCGTGTGTGACCCATCGCACAACCACCCCCCGGGAGTGATGACCAGTCACCCCGGCCGCACCGAGGGTTCCTCCTGTCGCCGCGCTCCGGCCGGCGGCCTTCGGCCATCAGGGACACCCACGGGGAGGTGTGACGGACCATGCAGCACCGACGCATCACCATCGCATCGCTGCTGGGCGCCGCCGCCATGCTGCTCAGCGCCGTCGCGCCCGTCGCGTCGTCGGCCGCCGAGACGCTGCCGTCCACCTGGCAGCGGGGGATGAACTTCACCTCCTGGAGCGCCGGCGGCTACGGCGGCGCCGCCGCCCGGGGCGGCCTGCGTGACCTCGCCGCGCTGGGCACCGACCGGATCGTGCTCACGCCCACGTGGTACATGGACACCGCCCACGCCGACACGGTCGCCCCCGATCCGGTGAAGACGCCCAGCGACGCCTCGCTCGCCACGGTGATGCGCGAGGCGCATGCGCTGCGCATGCAGGTGGTCCTCAAGCCGCACGTCGACGTCCGTGACGGCACGTTCCGCGGCGCGATCGCCCCCGCGGACCGGGCCGCGTGGTTCGACTCCTACGGCGCGATGCTCGGGCACTACGCCGACATCGCCCGCCGCCAGGAGGCGCAGACGCTGGTCGTCGGCACCGAGCTGACCTCCATGGCCTCCGACACCGACCGCTGGGACACGCTGATCGCCCGCGCCCGCGCCCAGTTCGCCGGCACGCTCACCTACGCGGCCAACTGGGTGGACGGCGCCGAGCAGGTCGCCTTCTGGGATCGCCTCGACGTGGTGGGCATCGACGCCTACATGCCCCTGAGCGCCGGCGCCGGCCGCCCCACGGTGGCGCGCCTGGCCGCGGCCTGGGCCCCGCACGTCGAGCGCATCGCCAATCTGCACGCCCGCACCGGCAAGCCGGTGATGTTCACCGAGTTGGGATACCAGTCCCGCGTTGACACCCTCGACCACCCGGCCGCCGCGACCGGTTCGCCGGATCCGCGGCTCCAGGCGGTCGCCTACGAAGCGGCACTGCGCGTCTGGCGCTCGGTGCCGTGGTTCCAGGGCATCTCGTGGTGGAACTGGGAGGCCGAACCCACCGGTGAGGATCCGGCTGGCTCATTTTCGATCGCCGGGAAGCCGGCCGCTGCCGTGCTGCGCGCTGCGCAGGGCGGAACGGCGGTCGATCCGGGGATTGAGCGATCCGGGGCGACGGTCCCACCCGGCGCGGGCGTGCTGCTCCTGCTGCTCCTGGCCGGCCTGACGGCGGTCTTCTTCGCCCGTCGCGGCCGGCCCTCCGGCCCCCAGGTCCCCACCACGGGCCAGGCGGGCTCGGCCGGGCCCGCGGGCGGTGGCCTGTTCGCCCCTTCGTGCGCACACCCCATCGGCCCGGCCCTGCACATGAACCTGCTCGAGACGCTCCCGGACCTGGGCCGTCCCGACACCCACCCTGCCCTCCTCGTACCACGGAGTGGCAGCCAGATCCCGCGTACGCCCGGTGGAACAGAGCGGAACCCCGCCCCTGCCGGCGCTTCGCGCCACGCAGGTGGCCGCACCGCCGGGCGTCGCGGGATCGCCCTCTGACGAGCTTCGCCGGGGCGCCGACACCCCCGGGCGGATCGCCGCGCAACCTATACTGGACCCCCCGGCAACCCAGGAGCGAGTCCTTGCAGGAGATGGTCATCTACGGCGTGAGTTTCGACATGGTCGGCAAGCAGCCGATCGTGCTGCTCAAGACCGTCGACAGCAACCGCTTCCTGCCGATCTGGATCGGCCACCCGGAGGCCGCCGCGATCCTCATGAAGCTGCAGGGCGCCAGCACGCCGCGGCCGATGACGCACGACCTCCTCAACGACATGCTCGGCGAGCTGGACGTCACCTGCACCCAGGTCGCGGTCACCGAGCTGCGCGACAACACGTTCTTCGCGACGATCACCCTCACCGCCGACGGCCGGGAGATCGAGATCGACTCCCGCCCCAGCGACGCGCTGGCCCTGGCCGTGCGCTCGGGGGCGCCGATCTTCGCCGCCGAGGAGGTCATCGCCGAGTCGGCGATCGAGTTCGAGCACGAGGTGGAGGACACCGAGGAGGTCGTCGACCGCTTCAAGGAGTTCCTCGACCAGGTCTCGCCGGAGGACTTCGCCGGCGAGGGCGACAACTAGCCCCACCGGGCGGCCGCGCGATGTGCCGCCTGCTGGCCTACCTCGGGGAGACGGTCCCCCTCGAGGACCTGCTCTACGCCTCCGACAGCTCGTTCGTGCACCAGTCCGTCGAGCCGCGGCTGATGACGCTGCTCAACCTCGGCGGGTTCGGGGCCGTCGCGTGGGACGCCTCCTCCCGGCGCCCCGATCGCCCGTGGGTGTACCGCACGCCGTCGCTGCCGATCTTCGACCGCAACCTGCGCGCGCTGGCCCACAAGGCCGACGCGTCCGCGCTGCTGGCCCACGTGCGCGGCGTCTCCTACGACGAGCAGGAGACGGTCGGCGCGCAGAACGTCCATCCCTTCCACTTCCCCGGCACGCCGGTGGCGATGGTCATGAACGGCACGCTGGACCGGTTCGGCGAGATGCGCTTCGACCTACTGCGCTGGATCGGCCCAGAGCTGGCGGCGCACATCGAGGGCACCACCGACACCGAGTGGATCTACGCGCTCGTGCTCTCCGGCCTGCGGGACCCGGCGGCGCCCCGCGGGGTGGAGGAGGTGGCGGCGGCCGCCGAGCGCGCGCTGCGGATCCTGCGCGACGTGCGTGCCGAGCGCGGCATCGACACCCAGTCGCCGGTGAACATGGCCCTGTCGGACGGCACGTGGCTCGTGGCCACGCGCTTCACCTACGACTACGGCTGGTACCAGGACGCCTCCACGTTCTTCGGCGGCGAGCGCGAGTACGACTACACGACCCTGTGGTTCGCGGCCGGGTCGGCCTACGGCGAGTACGACGGCTCCTGGACCGTGGGGCCGGGAGACCGCACCACCTCGCTGGTGCTCGCCTCCGAGCCGCTGACGGTCGACCGCTCCCGCTGGCTGGAGGTCCCGGAGTACGCGATGCTCGTGGCCGACCTGGTCGATGGCGAGCTCCGGATCCAGACCCGTGAGCTGGGCATATGAGCGACGCGCTGCAGTTCCTCCTGGGCCGCCCGCTGTTCGCCGACCTGGACGCCGAGACGGTGCGCCACCTGTCCGAGCTGATGGTGCCGTTCTCCGCCGAGGCGGGGGAGACGCTCTTCCAGGAGGGCCAGCCCAGCCATCACATGTACGTCGTCGAGCACGGCCGGATCGCCGTCACCGATCGGCTGCCCGGCGCGCACGAGCTGCGGATGGGCGAGCTGGGGCCCGGCGGCGTCATCGGCGAGATGGCCCTGCTGCGCGGCATCGCCCACGGCGCCACCGCCGTCGCCCTGGAGCCGACCGACGGGTACGTGATCGGCCGCGAGGCGGTCGGCGCCCTGACCAACCGCTCCGACGCGGCTTCCCGGCGCGTCGCGGAGCTGATCGGCCGGCGGGCCGTGCTCGTGCTGCGCCGTGAGGTCGAGACGCTCGCCCGGTCGCTCGGCGCGGTCGAGGCCGGTGACGGCGCCGCGGCGGTGGACCCGGCCGCCCAGGTGCGGCGGGCCGTGCCCGAGGGCGACGAGCTGGAACACCTGGCCGGCCTGCCCTTCTTCCACGGCTTCGAGACGGACGAGGTCGGGGCGATCGTGGGCGGCCTGGAGCGGCGCTGGGCCGACCGCGGCGCGGTGCTGGTGGCCGAG
>CAZXNX010000058.1:0-10443 GCA_964642225.1 uncultured Solirubrobacteraceae bacterium
GGCCGGCCCAGCGCCGCTGCCACGCCCCCCACGCCGGGCGTGAGCGGCAGGCGCTCCAGCTCGAGCTCCAGGGCCACGTCGCCGCCCCGGGCCAGGTGGGTCGCGTCGGTGGCCAGGCCGTCGGAGAGGTCGATCATCGCCGTGGCGCCGGCTGCGGCCAGGGCACGGCCCAGCGCCAGCCGCGGCGTGGGGTGCAGGTGCAGGTCGACCAGGGCGTCGTCCCCGGTCGCCGTCCCCTCGAGGATCGCCAGCCCGGCGCCCGAGCCGCCCAGCGTGCCGGTCACCACCACCACGTCCCCGGGGCGGGCGCCGTCGCGGCCCACCAGCTCGGCCTGGGTCTGGGCCCAGCCCACCACCGTGACCGACAGCCACAGCACCGGCGAGGCGACCACGTCGCCCCCGGCCAGCGTGGTGCCCGTTGCCGCGCAGACCTCCTCCATGCCCCGGGCCAGGCCGACCGCGGCGTCGTGCCCGAGGCCGGGCGGCACCCCGAGGGCGACGTAGGCCTCCCCGGCGTGGGCGCCCATCGCGGCGAGGTCCGACAGCGCGCCGGCCATGGCGCGGTGGCCGACGTCGGCGGCCGACACGCGCGGGTGATCGAGGCGGAAGTGGACGCCGTCGACCATCGCGTCGACGGAGGTGACGGCGTACGGATGGGCGCGGACGACGGCGGCGTCGTCCCCGGTCCAGCGCACGACGCGCGCCGACCGTGGGGTCAGCGCAGCGGTGATCGCGGTGATGAGGGCGCGCTCACCCACACCGCGCATGATCAGGCCGGTCTACCGGTGGCGGTAGACGATGCGCGCACGATCGAGATCGTACGGCGAGAGCTCGCAGCGGACGCGATCCCCCGGGAGGATGCGGATGCGGAAACGGCGCATCTTGCCGGCGACGTGGCCGAGCACGACGTGGTCGTTGTCGAGCTTCACCTTGAACATCGCGTTGGGCAGAGCCTCGATGACTTCGCCCTCGAACTCGACTTTTTCTTCCTTGGCCATGTGCCACAGACGGTAGCAATGATCAGCCGCAGCGGCCCTTCGCCTCCGGGCGGCGCGCGGCGCAGCCGCGCCGGCCGGCTCAGCCCGTCGTGTCGGGGACGGTCTGTTCCGGCGGCGGATCGGGCGACGGCTTGACGTCGGGCTGCGGCTGCTTGGGGCCCGCGTACGCGTCCGGGTTGAGGTTCGTGTCGCCGTTCTTCTTCGTCGTGTCGTTGCCGTTGCCGGTGTCGGTCGAGTTGCCGTTCTGGTCCGTGTAGGTGGCGTTGGGGTCCTCGCCGCCGCCCGGCGCGCCGGTGGAGGCGTAGTGGCCGAAGAAGGGGTGGGACTCGAACGGCTCGGTGACGGGCTTCCAGTCGCCGCAGTCGCCGGCGGTGGCCGTCTGCATGAAGTCGTGCCAGATGAGCGCCGGGGCGTCGCCGCCGAACATGGTGCCGTAGCCGTTGACGTTGGTCATCGACGTGGTCGCGTTCGGGTAGCCGACCCACACGGCGGTGTTGAGGTTCGGCGTGAAGCCGTCGAACCAGGCGTCGGTGAAGCTGCTGGTCGTGCCGGTCTTGCCGGCCGCGGGGCAGCCGATCTGGGCGTTGGTGCCGGTGCCGCGCTGCACGTTGGCCTCCATCGCCTTGCGGGCCTCGGCGGCCTGGCCGTCGGTGAAGATCTTCTTGCGGCCGGGGCGGCCGATCTTCTCGTCGACGCGGCCGCCGGGGAACACGACCTTGGTGATGGCCACCGGCTTGATGCGGTAGCCGCCCGTGTTGATCGTCGTGTAGGCGCGCGTCATCTCCAACGGGGTGACGCCGACGGTGAGGCCGCCCAGGCCCTCGGCCGGGTAGGAGTCCAGGTGGCTGGAGATGCCCATGTCGTGGGCGGTCTTGGTGACCTCGCGGGGACCCACGTCGAGGTCGAGCTGCTGGTAGACGGTGTTGTCGGACTTGACCAGGCCCTCGAACAGCGTGGTGGCGCCGCTGTAGCTGTGGTCGTCGGTGGACACCTTGATCTGCGTGCCGGTGCCCGAGTCGAAGAAGTCCAGCGGCTTGGAGTCGTACGTCGTCTCGTTGATGTCGACGCCCTGGCGCAGCGCGGCCATGAGCACGATGACCTTGAAGGTCGAGCCGGGCTGGCGCCGGGCCTGGGAGGCGAGGTTGAACTTCGACTGCGTGTACTTGCTCGACGACGCCATGGCCTTGATGTGGCCGTTGCGCGGGTCGATCGACACGAGCGCCGCGCTCGGGTCGTCCGGGTAGGGCAGCCGCGAGCGGATCGCGCTGCGGGCCACGTTCTGGAGCTTGCGGTTGATCGTCGTGTAGATCTTCAGGCCGCCCTGCTCGACGCGGCGGCGGCCGTACTCCTTCACGAGCTCCGCCTTGACGTAGTCGACGAAGTAGGCCTCGTGGCGCTTCTTGTAGAAGTTGTTGGCGACGACGCCCAGCTTGGCCTGGCTGGCCTTGGCGGCCTCGGAGCGGGTGATGAGCTTCTGGTCGGCCATCCGCTGGAGGACGTCGTTGCGGCGCTTGCGGGCCGCGTTGGCGTTGTCGAACGGGTTGTACTCCGAGGGGGCCTGGGGCAGGCCGGCCAGCAGCGCGGCCTCGGGCAGCGTGAGGTCCTTGGCCACCTTGTCGAAGAACACGCGGGAGGCGGCGGCGATGCCGATCGCCTCCTTGCCGTTGACCGTGCCGTAGGGGACGTCGTTGAGGTAGGTGGCGAGGATCCACTCCTTGCCCTTGCGGCCGGGGTGCTCCTCCTCGAGCTCCTGGGCCAGCTTCGCCTCGCGGATCTTGCGCTCGATGGTCTTCTTGTTGCTCTGGCCGTAGAGGTTGCGGATGAGCTGCATCTCCAGCGTGGAGCCGCCCTGCACCGTCTTGCCGGTCGTGACGTTCTTGATCGCCGCGCGGATGACGCCCTCGTAGTCGACGCCGTCGTGCTTGTAGAAGCGCTTGTCCTCCACCGCCACGGTCGCCTCCTTCATGAGCTCGGGGATCTGGGCCTGCTTCAGCGGCGTGCGCAGGACGTCGGAGGAGAGCCGGGCCAGGATGGAGCCGTCGGCCGCGTAGACGATCGAGACCGCGCCCTTCTTGGCCGGCTTCAGCTCGCGCAGGTCGGGCGCGGAGGCGGAGACCGACAGCACCCAGGCGACGGCGCCGCAGGCGGCCAGCAGCCCCACCGTGGCGAACAGCCCGATGGTCAGGAAGATGAACCGGCCCGGCCCGGGCTTGTTGCGGGCCTGACGGCTGATGCGCTGGCGGTGGGACATGGTGGGGAGGCTCGCGCCGGCGGCAGATCCAGCCGACCCGACGGTCCAGTGTAGAAGGTGACGGCCTCCGGCACCCCCGGTTGGGCGCCCGGGTGCAGCCGCCCGCCCGCCCGGCCGGGACCGGGCCGGGCGATCAGGGGTGCAGGCCCGCCCGGTGGATGGCGTCGAGCGTCGTCAGGCGCAGCGCGGCCTCGCGGGAGGCCCGCTCGTCCGCCGGCACCGGCGGGGCGGTCACCGACAAGCGCAGCCCCTCCGGGGTCGTCTCGGCCACGGAGACGGCGATGCCCTCCTCGGCTCCGGTCGTCGCGGCGACGGCGGCCGCCACGTCGATCCCGTGCGGCAGCCACACCGCCGCCTCGGGCGTGACCGGGGTGCCGGGCAGCGAGTCATTGCGCACGATGCCGGACACGAACGTCTCGTTGGGGACGATGAGGTGCGCGCCCGTCGAGGTGCGCACCACCGTCGAGGTCAGCCGCACGTCCTCCACGACGCCGCTCTCCCCCTGGAAGGTCACGAGGTCGCCGACGCGGATCGGCTGGGACGAGGCGAGCACGACGCCCGCGACCGCGTTGGCCACCGGCTGGCGCGCGGCGAAGCCGATCACCGCGGCGACGAGGGCGCTGGAGGCGAACAGTGCCGAGGCCAGCGAGCCGAGCGCGGCGAACTGGGAGATCGCCACGGTGAGGCCGATCACCACGATGGCGGCGTCGATCAGGCGGCGCGTGACGCGCAGGCGGGTCTCGGCCCCGGGGCTCAGGTCACGGCCCCGGACGCGGACCGCGGTGCTCATCAGCTCCCGGGTGATCCAGCGGTTCACGAGGCGCAGCGCGATGAACGTGAGCAGGATCGCCACGATGGCGATCACGACGTTGTCGTACCGGTAGATCCACGACTCCGCGAGAATGGTGGGCCCCATGGCCCGTGACGCTACCCCAACGACCACCCTGCTCTCCGACCCGCCGGCCGCCGGCGCGCGCCTGTCGCAGGCCACGCGCCGGTCGCTGGCCGTGGCGTGGCGGGCGACGTGGGTGTCGCGGCTGCTGATCTGGGTGACCGGCACGGCGGCCGTGCTGATCTGGGGGCTGATGGGCCGCGCCAAGGACTTCGACCCCGGCCACATCACGAGCCACTTCGGGTCGGTGGGCAACGTGCTCATGGCCCCGGCGGCGCGCTGGGACACCACCTGGTTCACCTCCATCGCGCAGAGCGGCTACGGCAGCGACGTGGCGCGCCCCGCCTTCTTCCCGCTGTACCCGCTGGCGATGCGGGTCGGGGGCGTCTTCACGGGGGACGCCGTGATCGCCGGGCTGATCGTCTCGCTCGCCGCGATGCTCGTGGCCCTCGCCGCGCTGCACCGTCTCACCGAGCTCGAGCTGGGCGGCCCCGCGGCGCGGCTGACCGTGTGGGCCACGGCGCTCTTCCCGATGGCCTTCTTCCTGTCGGCGGTCTACAGCGAGTCGCTCTTCCTCGTCCTGGCGGTCGGTGCGCTGCTGGCGGCACGGCTGGACCGCTGGGCGCTGGCCGGCCTCCTCGGCGGGCTGGCCGCCGCCACCCGCAGCGCCGGCCTCGTGCTCGCGCTGGCGCTGCTGCTCCTGTTCCTCGACGCGCGCCGCGGCCGCGTCCCCGAGGCCGACGGGCGGCCCGTCCCGCGGTGGCCGCGGGTGCTGTGGATCGGGCTCGTCCCCCTCGGCCCGGCGCTCTTCAGCCTGTGGTTCGCCGTCCGCGGCCTCGACGCGATGGCGCCCTTCCACGCCCAGGACACCTGGATGCGCGCGTTCCGCGGGCCGTTCGTGGGCGCCTGGGACGGCACGGTGGCCGCCTTCGACGGCGCGCGACAACTCCTGTCCGGCTCGCGCACCCCGGTCTACTTCCGGCTCGCGGGCGGCGATCCCTACAACGCGGCGTGGCACAACCTCCTGCCCTTCGCCTTCCTCGTCCTCACGGTGCCGGCCGTGATCGCGGTGTGGCGCCGGCTGCCCCCGGCGTACACGGCGTACGTGCTGGTCTCCCTCGCGCTGCCCCTCTCCTACCCGGTCGCCCCGCAGCCGCTCATGTCCTACCCCCGCTTCCTGGCCGTCCTCTTCCCCCTCTTCATGGGGGCGGGGGCATGGGCGGCGGCCGGCGCGCCGTGGCGCGCGCGGGTGCTGCTCGGCGGCAGCGCCGCGGGCCTCATCGCTTTCACGGCCCAGTTCGCGACCTGGCACTGGGTCGCGTGACCCAGGTCGTCCTGCTCGACGCGCTGGGCACCCTGGTCGGCTTCGCGCCGCCCGGGCCGCTGCTGCGCACCGCCCTGGCCGCGCGCGGCGTGGAGGTCTCCCAGGACGACGCGGGCCGGGCCGTCCGCGCGGAGATCGGCTACTACCGGGCCAACCTGCACCGCGCCCGCGACGCCCCCTCGCTGGCCGAGCTGCGGGCGGCCTGCGCCGAGGTCGTGCGCGAGGCGCTGCCCGCCACCGCCGGGTTGCCGGCGGACGTCCTGCAGGAGGCGGTGCTGGAGGCGTTCGACTTCGTCGCCTTCCCCGAGGTCGAGGCCGAGTTGCAGGCGCTGCGCGCCCAGGGCGCGGTGCTGGTGGTGTGCTCCAACTGGGACGTGTCGCTGCACGACGTCCTGGTCGACATCGGCCTGCGCCCCTACCTCCACGGGGTCGTCACGTCGGCCGAGCTCGGCGTCTCCAAGCCCGACCCAGCGCCCTTCCGGGCGGCGCTGGCGCTGGTGGACGGGCCGCCTGCGTCACGGGTCGTGCACGTCGGCGACAGCCTCGACGAGGACGTCGCGGGCGGCCGCGCGGCGGGCCTGGAGGTGGTCCTCGTCGACCGCGACGGCACCGCCCGGGCCGAGGGCGGCGACGCGCTCGACGGCGTCACGGTGCTGCCCTCCCTGGCGGGGCTGGCCGAGCTCCTGGCCCGCGGCCCGTCCGCCGGGCCGTAACCTCCTGGCCCCGTGTCCGCCTTCGAGCCACCCGTCCCCGCGCCCGCCGGCCCCGTCTCCCCGATCCATCCGGGAGCGCCGCCGCCGGATCCCGAGCGGCCCGAGGGCCTGGGCCCCGCCACCCCCGTGGCCGAGCAGCGGTGGCGGCCGTGGTCGGCATGGGTGGCGCTGGTGGCCGGGTTCGCCGGCGCGCTGTTCGGCGGCGTGATCGTCGCGCTCGTCGCGGCCGCCTTCGGCGCCGACCTGAAGGACCCGCCGCCGTCCGTGCAGATCATCTCCACGATCGTCCAGGACATCGCGCTCGTCCTCTCGGCGCTGGCGTTCGCCAACATGGTCACCCGGCCACGGCCCTGGCAGTTCAGCCTGCGCCGCCCGCTGCGCGGGTGGCCGACCGTCGGGTGGTTCGTGCTCGCCTACGTGGCCTTCGTGACCTTCTCGGCCGTGTGGATCTCCGCGCTCGGGCTGGAGAACACCAAGGACAGCCTGCCCGAGGACCTGGGGGCCAAGGACTCCGACGCCGCGCTGCTGGCGGTGGCCTTCCTCGTCTGCGTGGTCGCGCCCCTGTGCGAGGAGTTCTTCTTCCGCGGCTTCTTCTTCCGCGCCATGTCCAACTGGCGGGGCATCTGGCCGGCGGCCGTGATCACCGGCCTGATCTTCGGCGGGATCCACGCCCTCGGGTCGCCCATCGGCTTCCTGCTGCCGCTCGCCTTCCTGGGCTTCGTGCTGTGCCTGCTCACCTACAAGACGCGCTCGCTGTACCCCGCGATCGTGCTCCACTGCTGCAACAACTCGATCGCCTACGGCTCGTCGGTGGGCTGGAGCTGGCAGACGCCGGTGGCCCTGGCGGCGTCGCTGGCGGTCATCTTCGCGCTGCTCTTCGCGGTGCGGCGGCTGGCGGGAGCGCCTCCCGGGCCGCCGCTGCCGGTCGCCACCTGGCACCGGGGCTGAACGAGACCGCCTCCTCCGCGGGGTTCCTCCGCTACATTTTCCATCGTGCGCCTTCGCTTCCCCGCCCTGATCATCGCCCTCGGTGTCGCGTTGGCGATCCCCGCCGTGGCGCACGGCCAGGAGGCGACCGTCGCCGCGTCGACGACGACCACCACGACGCCGACCACCACCACGCCGACGACGACCACACCGACCCCGGATCCCGCACCGATCCCCCGCGGATCGATCACCTCCACGCCCGCCGGCGTCAACGGCAAGTACAAGGCGGTGCTCGCCGGCTCGACCTTCACGGTCAGCGGCCGGCTGTCCGTCTACGTCCCCGGCCAGCGGGTCGTCGTGCGGATCACGCGCGGCGGCAAGCGCGTCGTCACCAAGGACGCGGCCGTCAAGAAGGACGGCAAGCGCGGCACCTACCGCGTGGTGTTCATGGCACGGGGCGCCGGGCGCTGGGCGGTCTCGGTCGTGCACCCCGCCACCGATGAGCAGCGGCTGCTCAAGGCGCGGACCTTCCACCTGACGATCCTCGACCGCTCGGTGCGCTTCGGCGAGCGCGGCCTCACCGTGAAGATCCTCCAGAGCATGCTGCGGTCCAAGGGCTACGTCCCCGGCCAGTACGGCCTCTACGACTCGCGCACCGGCCGCGCCGTCCAGGCCTTCCGCAAGATGACGAACATGTCGCGCACCTTCACGGCCAGCGAGGGCGTGTTCCAGGCGCTGCAGAACGGCAAGGGCGGGTTCAGCGTCCGCTACAGGTCGCACGGCCGCCACGTCGAGGCCGACCTCACCCATCAGGTGCTGGCGCTCATCGGCTCCGACGGCAAGCCCGACCGGCTCTACACGATGAGCTCGGGCAAGCCCTCCACCCCGACCGTGCTCGGCTCCTACCGCGTCTACATGCGCGAGCCCGGGACCAACTCGCACGGCATGGTCTACTCGAGCTACTTCATCCGCGGCTACGCCATCCACGGCTACGCCGAGGTCCCGCCCTACCCCGCCAGCCACGGCTGCCTGCGGGTGCCGGTGCCGGATGCCGTCCCGATCTGGAACTGGATCGGCGGGACCGGCGTGCCGGTCGACGTCTACTACCGCTAGACCATGGACGCCAGGACCCGCCTGATCGCCGAGCTGCGCGAGCACGCGCTCATCCTCGGGGAGGTCACCCTCAGCTCCGGCGCGGTGGCCGACTACTACGTCGACTGCAAGCGCGCGACGCTGCTGCCGGCCGGGTTCGCCGCCCTCAGCGAACTGGTCGCGGCCGAGGTCGCCCTGCGCGGCGCCACCGCCGCGGGCGGCCTGACCATGGGCGCCGACCCCGTCGCCTGCGCGGCGCTGGCCGGCGGCGCCGACGTGAAGGCCTTCTTCATCCGCAAGGAGACCAAGCAGCACGGGCTGCAGCGGCGCATCGAGGGGCCCACCCTCAGCGCCGACGACCGCTGCCTCGTCGTGGAGGACGTCGTCACCACCGGCGGCTCGACCCTGCAGGCGATCGAGGCGCTGCAGGAGGCCGGCCACACCATCGTCGGCGTGCTGTCGGTGCTGGACCGCCTGGCCGGTGGCGGCGAGAAGATCGAGGCCGCGGCGAGCGCCCCGTACGTGGCGCTCACCACGATCGACGACATCCACCCGGACCGCTAGCCCCGGCGGCCCCGCGCGGGCCCCGTCGCAAGGTCCGTTGCAGTTCCTGCTCCTGCACGACGTCGTGCAGGAGGGCGGACGGCGGCCGTTAGCGTGGCCGAGCCGCCGTATGTCCCTCCGCCTGCTCACCGGCGCCCTCGTGGCGCTCCTCCTCCTCGTGCTGCCCGCCGCCGCCGCGGCGTCCGGCCCCGTCACCTACGGGGACCACGGCGCCCATGTGCGCACGCTGCAGAAGGCCCTGCGCGTCCACGTGGACGGGCAGTTCGGCAAGGGGACCCTGCAGGCGCTCAAGCGCTTCCAGAAGGCCCACCACCTCAAGGCCGACGGCGTGCCCGGCCCGCGCTTCTGGGCCGCCGTGCGCCGCGACGCGCGGGCCCGGCACACCAGCAGCCACAAGGTCACCGGCCGCGGGGTGGCCGTCCGGGTGCTGCAGCGCCGGCTCCACATCACCGCCGACGGCGTGTTCGGCCCCGGGACGGCCAAGGCGGTCAAGCGCTTCCAGAAGGCCCACGGCCTCACCGCCGACGGCGTGGTCGGCCCGGCCACCTGGAAGGCCCTCGGCGTGCGGGACGCCCAGCCCGTGCTCAAGCGGGTGACACTGCACACCCCGTCATCGTCCGGCGGCGGGAGCCCGGCCTCCGGCCGGGTGCGCCTGGCCGTCCTGGCCGCCAACCGCATCGCCCACTTCCCCTACCGCTACGGCGGCGGGCACGGCAGCTTCCGCGACAGCGGCTACGACTGCTCGGGCAGCGTCTCCTACGTCCTGCACTCCGCGCGGGCCCTGAACAGCCCGCTGGACTCCAGCCAGTTCATGCACTACGGCGGCCGCGGCCGCGGCCGCCACATCACGATCTACGCCAACGCCGGCCATGCCTTCATGGTCATCGACGGCCGCCGCTACGACACCTCCGGCATGGACGACGGCACCCGCTGGGACCGCCGCTCGGCCAGCACGGCGGGCTACGTCGCCCGCCACCCGTACGGGCTGTAGCGCCGCGTCGCCGCGCGGCGCGGCGAGTGCCCCGAGCTGGATTCGAACCAGCGGCCTTCCCCTTAGGAGGGGGACGCTCTATCCAGCTGAGCTATCGGGGCGTGGGGCGAAAGAGTAGGGGGAGATGCGCCGTCTGGCGGCGGAGGGATACTCGGGGCGTGACCGATGCGTCCCGCCGGGAGCTGCGCCTGCTCGCCATCACGGCCGGGCGGGTCACGCTCATCACGGTCGCCCTGGGGGTTCTCTACGTCGTCCTGCCGGTCCCCGGCGTGTCGGGCGGCGAGGCCTTCATCGGGCTCGGCATCGGCCTGCTCGTGTTCCTCGTGCTCCTGGCGTGGCAGCTGTTGGCGATCGTGCGCGCCCCCCATCCCATGACCCGCGCGGCCGAGGCCCTGGCCATCGCGGTGCCCGCCGTGATCATCGTCTTCGCCCTCACGTATCTCGGGATCTCGCGGGCCGAGCCGGCGAGCTTCAACGAGCAACTCGACCACGTCTCCGCCCTGTACTACACGGTGAGCGTGCTCAGCACGGTCGGGTTCGGGGACATCACCGCCGACACCGACACCGCGCGGCTGCTCGTCTCGGCGCAGATGCTCTTCGACCTGGGCCTGCTCGTGCTCATCGCGCGCACGGTGATCGGCGCCGCCCGGGTCGGCATGCGCCGCCGCGACGGCGGCCGGGCCGCCGATCC
>CAZXNX010000059.1:0-3176 GCA_964642225.1 uncultured Solirubrobacteraceae bacterium
GTCGGCGGGCCGAGCGGCCCGCCGACTGAGACCGTCTAGCGCTTGGAGGACTTCTTCCTGGCGACGACGACCTTCGTCGTCGCGCTGGTCTTGCCGGCGCTGATGGCGACCGACTTGACCTTGCCGCTCTTGACCAGCGAGCGGTACCGGCTGGAGATCCGCACCGTGACGGTGACCGTCTTGCCGGCCTTGACCTTGTACTTGGCGGTGCCGAGCACGACCTTCTTGGTCTTGGCCTTCGTGGAGCGGGCCGACGAGGCGACCGTGGCCGACAGCGTCACGGTGCCCGAGCACGTCGAGCTGGCGCTGCAGGTCACCGGGACCGCGGCGGTCGAGCCCGTGGACACGACGCGGACGGTGCCGAAGCGCAGCGGGACCGGCGCGACGGGCGTGACGGGCGTGACGGCGTCACCGCCGCTGGGCGGCGTCACCGCGTCACCGCCGCTGGGCGGCGTGGCGTCGCTGTCGGGCAGGCCGACCGCGCGGCCGATCGTGATCGTCGCCGCGTCGCTGTTGTTGGAGTGGTCGGAGTCGAACGTGGTGGTGTCCACGAACGCGGTGTTGACCACGGTCAGCACCTCGCCGAGCGGCGGGCCGGTCTCGATCGAGATGCACTCGAGGTCCAGCGTCACCGTGACGGCGTGGTCGTTGCCGTTGTACAGGTCGAAGTCGCGGTTGATCGGCTCCGGGACGCTGCCGAGCGGCACGACACCGGGCGGCAGGTCGTAGGTGCCGACGATGCCCTTGTAGCCGACGGGGCAGCTCACGCGGATCTGGTTGGTCCGGCCGGGGCCGATGGTGACGGACCGCACGACGTGCTGGAAGGAGAACGGGTGCACGTGCGACGGGCTGCCGCCGGGGCCCGTGTTGTTGCTGAGCAGGCGCAGGCTGAGCTTCACGTTGGCCGTCTGCAGCACCTCGACGGTGAACTTCCAGTTGCCCGAGCCGGGCTCGCTGCCCACCAGGCGGGCGACGCCGGAGAGGACCTCGATGCCCTGGGCGATCGCGTGGTGCTGCGCGTCGACCGGGACGGTGAACGTGTAGCGGCCGGGAGCGAGGGAGCCGGTGGTCAGGCTCTGCAGGCTGCCGACGTCGATCGGATGGGTCTGCGTGTCCGGATCGGTGTCGTGCGGCAGGCAGGTGACGTGCGGGCGGATCTGCGCCTGGCCGCTCGTGGTGTTCTTGACCACGAAGCGGTAGGTGCCCAGCGCGATGGAGCTGGCCTGCAGGACCTGCACGTCGGCGGGGGTCCCGTGGCCCTGGTCGACGTCGACGATCTGCACGGCGCCGTCGGCGGCGATCCCGTTGCTGGAGCAGGTCACGTCGATCGTGCGCGTCTCACCGGGCTGGAGGCTGACGTACTGCTCCTCCTTGAACACGGTGATCTTGTGCGTCTCGTTGGTGGCCGGCGCGGGCGGGGTGCCCTTCGCCTTGGTGACGATGGTGACCGTGCGGTCCGCGCCCGGGGCCAGCGTGCCCAGGTCGCAGTGCACGTGCCCGGCGCTCTCGGCGCAGGTGGGCGCGCCCGGCGTCACCGACACGAAGGTCAGGTCGGACGGGATGTCGTCGTCGACGGTCACGTTCTCGGCGCTGGACGGGCCGTTGTTGTGCGCCACCAGCGTGTAGGTGACGGTGTCGCCACCGACGTAGGAGGCCTGGTCGGCCTTCTTGGTGATGGAGACGTCGGCCACCGGCTTGATCGTGTTGGTGACGAAGTCGTGGTTGTTGGCGGTGTTGGTCTCCGTGGTCGTCGTGGTGACGTCCACGTCGTTGCGGATCGGCGCGGTGCGCGCCGGGTCGACCTTGACGGTCACGTTCACCGTGCGGGTCGCGCCCGGGGCGAGCGTGCCGTAGTCGCAGTCGATGACCTGGCCGGCGACCGAGCAGTGGCTCGGGTCGTCCAGCGAGACGAAGCTCAGGTAGCTCGGGAGCGTGTCCTTGAGCTTGCTGCTCTGCGCGTCCGACGGGCCGTTGTTCTTCGTCACCATCGTGTAGACGAGGGTGGTGCCGGCCAGGACCGGGTCGTGGTCGGAGACCTTGGTGACCTTGAGGTCGGCCTTGGTCGAGACCTTGAGCGAGCCGTTGTCGGACTTGTCCGTGGGCACCTCGTCCGCGTGGGTCGAGGCGACGTTGTTCAGCGTGGTGTTGTCGGCCACGTTGGCCGCGACCCCGACCGGCACGGTGATCGTCACCGAGGCGCCGGGCGCGAGGGTGGCGACCTTCCAGTCGATGGTCTGACCGCTGGCGCCCGTCTCGCTGAAGCCCGAGGAGGGAGCGGCGGTGGCCGTGCCCGGGGTGTAGCTCAGCCCGGCGTCCAGGACGTCGTGGACGACCACGTTGTGGGCGGTGGCGACCGCGTCGGTGTTGGTCACCTTGATGGTGAACGAGGACGGGGAGCCCGCCGTCGCTGCGCCGTTGTCCGGTGTCTTGACGATCGACAGGTCCGGGACCCGCAGGATGGCCTGCGCGGTGTCGGAGTTCGACACGTAGGGGCCGTCACCGTTGCCGGACGCGCCCGTCTTGTCCTCCGCGGAGGAGACGGCCGTGTTGGTGTGCGGGTGCGCGGCGCCGATGCCGGGCGTGGTGGCCGCGGCCAGCGACGGCTTGGCCTGGAAGACGACGGTCACCGAGGCGCCGGGCGCCAGGTCGGTCACGTTGTTCCAGGTGAGCTGGTCGCCCCCCGCGTTGGAGACGATGGCCGGGTTGGCCGTGCCGCCCGGTGTGAGCACCGAGGTGCCCGCGATGTAGGTCCAGTTCGGCGGCAGGGTGTCCTGCACGTCGACGTTCTTGGCGACGGCCACGTGCGAGGTGTTCGTCACGACCACGCGCCAGGTGAACGGCTGGTTGATCTCGGCGTTGGCGCTGTCCGGGTTGCCCGGGGCGCCCGTGGTCTTGACCAGGGAGAGCTTGGGGAAGTCCGGCGTCAGCGTGACGGTGTCGTTGGGGCCGTTGTACTCGCGGTAGACGAAGCCGTCGGCGTCCCGCGTGGCCTTCGGCACGCCGAAGTACTTGTTGATGTTCGCCGTGTTCTTGATCTGGTCCGCGGCGTGCAGGGCCGAGGACGGCTTCACGTCGGCGGAGTAGGTGAGGGTCACCGTGGCGCCGACCGCGATCGGGCCCGGGATCGTCCAGCTCATGTCCGGCGCGCCGGCCGTCCAGCCGTTGGTGTTCGTCGT
>CAZXNX010000059.1:3276-10395 GCA_964642225.1 uncultured Solirubrobacteraceae bacterium
GGCAGCGTGTCCGGCACGGTCGTGTCGTAGTACTGCAGGTTCTTGGGCAGCGTGACCTTGACCGTCCAGGCGATCTTGTTGCCGATCGTCACGGGGTCCGGGGTGCTGCTCTTGGTGATCGTCGGCAGGACCGTCTTCAGCGTGTCGCTGGCGCTGTCGTCGTAGTCCCCGGCCGTCGAGCTGGTCGACGACGGGGTGCGCACGCCGCTGAGCGAGCCGTCGAGGCTCTTGGCCGTCTCGGCCACGGTGTTGACGTACTGGCGGCCGACCACGCCGGGCGCCTCGACGGTCACCTGGTAGCCGAGGTTGACCGAGGCGCCCGGGGCCACGGCGGCGAGCGCCGGGGTCGTCGTCTTGTCCCAGGTGATCGTGCGGGCCACGGAGTCCCAGACGCCGCCGCTGCTGATCGGCAGCACCGGGTCGGTGCCGGCCGGCAGCGTGTCCACCACGACGAGGTCGTGGGCGGTGGAGACGTTGGAGGAGCTGGCGTTGGAGGCCTTCACGTTGAACGTGACGACCTGGCCGGGCGAGACCCGGGCCGGGTTGGCGTCGTCGGTCTTGGCGATCGCGACCTTGGGCTCGACGATCGTGGTGTTGACCGTCGAGCTGTGCGTGACGGTGCGGTTCAGCTCGTCCTTGAAGGTGAGGGTCGCCGTGTTGGGCAGGCTCGTCCCGCGCGTGTTGGCGTTGACGTCGAGCACCTTGGCGCTGAAGTGCAGCACCAGCACCACGTCATGGCCGGTGGTGTTGGCGTACGTGGCCGGGAACGTCGCGGTGACCGTGTTGGCCGGCGACTCGGCGACGGTGACGCCGGCGGCGGTCACGTTGACGCCGTCGAGCGTGCAGGCGGTCGCGCACAGGCTGCCGGGGACGAGCGTCTGGCGCGCACCGAGCGGGTCGACCACCGTCGGCGTCCCGTACAGGGTGGTGCCCTTGGGGATCGTCGTGGTGACGGTGTAGTCGATCGTCTCGCCGATGGTGGCCTGCGAGGAGAGGTTGTTGCCCGACTCGTTCACCGAGGTGGTCCGCGTCTTGGCGATCGTGGAGGCGGGGGTGTAGATGTCGGAGACGTCCTGCGCCTTGGCCGCGTTGGCGGCGGGCAGCGACGTGTCCTTGACGACGTCGTTGGCCGGGATCAGCTGGTACTGCGTGCCGTCGTTGGCCGTGTAGGCGAACTCCACGACGCCGGCGGTGTTGGTGAACGTCTGGTCGGGGCTGACGCCGACCGGGACGGTGACCTTGTACGTCAGCGTCTTGGTCGCGCCCTTGGCGACGCCGATGCCGGACCACTCGATGCGGTAGACGCCGGGCGAGGGCACGTTGCAGGTGCCGCCGTCGGAGATGCTCCCCATCTGGACGTCGCCGCAGGTGATGCCGGCGGGGAGGATGTCCCACACCCGCGAGGAGCTCGCATCGGCCGCGCCGTTGTTGGTCACGTCGACGCGGTACTCGACGGTGTCGCTGGCGGCGACCTGCTTGTGGTCGGTGTTGGCGGGGAAGACCGTGCCGGTGTTGTTGATCTGGCGCACGCCCTTGACGAGGGCCAGCTCGGGCAGCTTGAGCTTGAAGTCGACCTTGTCGCGCAGCGTGAAGGCGTTGCCGGGGGTGTTGACGTAGGAGAACTTCTGCAGGTTGCCCTCGACGTCGCCGGAGTGGTGGCCCAGGGGCGACCCGACCGTCGTCTTGATGGTGACCTCGAAGACCTGCGCGCCGCGGTCGACGTCGTTGCCGGCGCCGATCGGCCAGCGCAGGCGGCCGGCCGTGCTGGTGTCGATCGCGCCGATCGGGACCGTGTTGTGGCCGGGGCCGGGGACGGCCTGCCAGCTGCCGGGGACGTAGTCGATGCCCGCCGGGAGGATGTCGAAGACGTCCTGGCTGGTCGTGTCGAGGTTCTGGGGGAAGGCCAGGCGCAGCTTCCAGCAGACCTTGTCGCCGGGGCCGTACTCGGGCACGTTCTTGCCGTAGGAGGCGGCGGAGAGGTCGTTGCAGTCACCGGAGGCGGGGTAGTGGTCGGCGACCTGCTTGAGGATCACCGGGCCGTCGGCGGCCTTGCCCGAGGCGGAGACGTCGATGTCCTCGACGCCGTCGACCTCGTCGTGGTTGATCTTGGCGGCGCCGCCGGTGCAGTCGGGGTCGTTCGGCGCGCAGCGCACCCAGTCGGTCCCCGCCGTGTCGATGTTGTTGCTTACCGCGTCGCGGGACAGGACGGGGGTCGAGTCGTCGAAGTTGGACTGGTAGTTCTGGCGCGTGCGGGTCCAGAACGTCAGCGAGCGCGTGCCGTTGGGCTGGATGCGCTCGAGCGAGGGGAACGTCGACTTGTCCCAGGTGATGTCGTACGTGCCGTTGGCCTGCTCGGCGACGGTCGTGTAGGGCTGGCTGGGTGTCTTGCCGGCGACGGGGTCGCACTCGCTGTCCCCGGCGGAGTTGCCGGTGGTCAGGTTCGACGTGCCGAGCGGGCAGAGGCCGTTGGGCACGACGTCGTGGATGGTGACGTTGTCGACGTAGCGGTACTCGGAGACCTGCAGGTCGACCGTCCACTTGGTCAGGTCGCCCTGCTCCAGGCCGCCGTTGTCGTTGGACTTCTGGATGGCGATGTCCTCGGCCGTCCGCAGCAGGGTGCCCTCGTCGGAGACGGCCTTGCCGGGCTTGGCGGGCGCCTGGTAGGTGCCGGCGGCCATCGCGCCGTTGAGCAGCGGCTGCTCGTCGTACGTCTCCGGGCCGGAGTTGTTGTCCAGGTTGACGGCCTGCGCGCCGGTGGTCGCGGGGGCGGTGCCGTTGCCGGCGCCCGCGCCGTTCCAGTCCAGCGTGTTCTCGCGGATCGGGATCGCCGCGGCGTACTTCAGCTTCTTGACGCCGCTGGCGGCGAAGTCGCCGATGCTGTTCCACTTCACGTGGGTGTAGATGCCGGCGGGGAGCGGGCCGGCGCCGTCGGGATCGAGGTTGACCGTCTCGACGAGGTCCGGGGACACGCAGTCCTCGGCGCCGGTCGGGTGCGTCACGACGATCGGGCCGGAGCCGGGGTACTCCTGCGCGCTGCCCGGGTTGGTGGGCGCGTCGGTGGTGTGGTCGGCCGTGCCGGCGCACCCGAGGAACTCCAGGCCCGCCGGGAGGTAGTCCTCGACCGAGACGCCGTTGGTCGGGTTGACCGAGTTGTTGGTCACCGTCAGCGTGTAGATCGTCTGCTGGTCGTGCACGCCACGCGGGATCTCGCCCTCGGGGTGCGGCTCGGACTTGGCGATCTTGATCGCGGTCAGCGACGTGTTGGTCGACTGCTCGGCCTTGCCGGTGTACGTGCCGGCGCCGGGGCCGACGGGCTGGCCCAGCGCGTTGAAGTCGGTCTCGTCGCGGGGCTGCGTGGAGATGTAGGCGCCCGTGTCGATGGGCAGCAGGTCGCCGACGTCGTACTTCGGGGTCCCCACCGAGCTCGTCGTGTTGTAGGAGACCGAGAAGCTGAGGGTCCGGCTGGCGTTGGCCACCAGGTCGTCGACGTTGGCCCAGATGAGGGTCGTCTTCCCGGTGGTGGGCGCGTTGGCGATGATCTGCGGATCGCCGTCGAGCCCGGCCGAGCCGGCCTGGTAGGAGACGCCGGCGGGGAGGACGGCGCGGAAGGCGAGGTTGTAGCCCTTGGGCTCGCCCGCGGGGAGGGAGGCGGTGAGGCTGACGGGGACGTCGCTGCCGTAGAGCACGGACGTGGCGGGCCCGCCACCGAGCTGCAGGTTCGGCGTGCCGGAGGCCTGCGCGGGGGCCGCGAACAGCACGAATGCCAGGAGGGCGGCGAACAGGAACGGCACGGCCCTCAGGCCAGCGAGCGGACGGTTCATCAGATCAGTGCTTTCTTCTCTTTGGGGCGGGGTAATCCCTTGCCGACACCGCGTCTGCATCCCCATGCCAGCGGTGCGTCCTGCACGCGTTCCTCATTGAACGCTTTGCAAAAGGTAGCGAAGCCGGACACACCACGTCCAGACGCAACCGTGCCGTTCACACGATTTTCATCCCATCGGGAGGCCGCGGCCGCCCCCGAGCGGCCTGCGTGGACAGGCATCCGGCGGTATTCGACCCGGCCGCTGCAATTCCTCTTGCAGCGCGCGAAACCCCTGCAATACGGCCTATGTGGGGCCGGCGGACTGCGGCGGACCCTCGGGGCCCTCGTCCGCGTCTCCCCCGCCCACCAGCACCGGCTCGGCCGGCTCGTGATCGAGCGCGTGGAGGTAGCGGTCGGCCATCCGGGCGCATTGACGCCCCTCGTTGATGGCCCACACGATGAGGGACTGGCCGCGGCGGGCGTCTCCGGCCGCGAACACGCCGTCGACCGAGGTCGCGTAGGTCGGCGCCTTGACGTTGCCGCGCGGGTCCTTCTCGACCCCGAGCTGGTCCAGGAGCTCCTGCTCCGGGTGCAGGAAGCCCATGGCGAGGAGCACGAGCTGGGCGGGCATGGAGCCCTCGGTGCCCGGGACGGGCGCGAACGGCGGCGCGGCCTCGGCGCTGGCGTAGTGCAGGGCCGAGACGTTGCCGTGCTCGTCGCCCTCGAAGTGCGTGGTGACGACCGAGAAGTCGGCGTCGCCCACGCCGGTGGCGCGGGCCTCCTCCATCGCGTAGCTGACGCGCAGCTTGACCGGCCACAGCGGCCACGGCGTGCGGTCGTCGGGGCGGTGGGCCGGCGGCTCGGGCAGGAGCTCCAGCTGGGTCACGCTCAGCGCGCCCTCGCGCAGCGAGTGCCCGACGCAGTCGGCGCCGGTGTCGCCGCCGCCGATGACGACGACGTGCTTGCCCCTGGCCGAGATCTCCTGGACCGGCGGCGCCGGGACGGCGGGCGCCGGGGAGTGCTCGGGGGCGGTGCGGGCCAGCCACCGGTTGCGCACGTACAGGTAGTCCATCGCCGGGTGGATGCCCGACAGCTCGCGGCCCGGGGTCGGCAGGTCGCGCGGGACGCGCGAGCCGGTCGACAGCACCACGGCGTCGAACTGCTCGCGCAGCTCCTCCACGGTGACGTCGACGCCGACGTCGACGCCGCAGCGCAGCTCGACGCCCTCGGCCACGAGCTGCTGCACGCGGCGCTCGACGACCCACTTCTCGATCTTGAAGTCCGGCACGCCGAAGCGGACCAGGCCGCCCGCGGCCTCGTCGCGCTCGAAGAGCACCACGGTGTGGCCGTTGCGCCGCAGCTGCTGGGCGGCGGCCAGGCCGGCCGGCCCGGCGCCGACGACGGCCACCGACCGCCCGGTCTCCACCACGGGGGGCTGCGGGGCGACCCATCCCTCGTCCCACGCGCGGTCGATGATCGCGTTCTCGATCTGCTTGATCGTGACGGCGTCGCCCTCGCGGATCTCCAGCACGCAGGCGGCCTCGCACGGGGCGGGGCACAGGCGGCCGGTGAACTCGGGGAAGTTGTTGGTGGCGTGCAGCTGGCGGATCGCCTCGGGCCAGCGCTCGCGGTAGACGAGGTCGTTCCAGTCCGGGATCAGGTTGCCCAGCGGGCAGCCGTTGTGGCAGAAGGGCACGCCGCACTCCATGCACCGGGCGCCCTGCTGGGCCAGCTCGGCCTCGGGCTTGGGCACGAGGAACTCGCGGTAGTCGTCCTTGCGCTCCTGCGGGTCACGGTACGTGACGTTGGAGCGGTCGATCTTGAGGAACCCGCCGATCTCACCCATCCTGGCGCACCTCCTGGGTCGCGCTGGCGATGGGCGCCGCGCCGTTGGCGGGGGCCGCGTTGGCCGCCTCCTCGGCGGCCAGCTGGGCCAGCACCCGCTTGTAGTCGGCCGGGAAGACCTTGACGAAGGACCCCAGCAGCTCGTCGAACCCGTCGAGGACCCGCTGGGCCACCGTCGAGCCGGTGCGCTCGGCGTGCTCGGCCACGAGGGCCCGCAGCTCGATCGCGTCAGCCTCGTCGAGCGGCTCGAGCTGATCGGTCATGGCCGCGTTGACCCGCGAGGCGAACGTGCCGTCCTCGTCCAGGACGAAGGCCAGGCCGCCGCTCATGCCGGCCGCGAAGTTGCGGCCGGTGGGGCCCAGGACGACCACGCGACCACCGGTCATGTACTCGCAGCCGTGGTAGCCGACGCCCTCGACGACCGCGCTGGCCCCCGAGTTGCGCACGGCGAACCGCTCGCCGGCCAGCCCGCGGAAGAACGCCTTGCCGCTGGTCGCGCCGTAGAGCACGGTGTTGCCGATGATCACGTTCTCCTCAGGCTTGAACGTGACACCGTCCGGCGGCATCACCGTGAGGCTGCCGCCCGACAGGCCCTTGCCCGTGTAGTCGTTGGCGTCGCCGTGGAGGCGGAAGCTCACGCCCGGGGCCAGCCAGCCCCCGAACGACTGCCCGGCCGAGCCCGACAGCTCGACCTCGATGGTGTCCGCCGGCAGCCCCTGCGCCCCGTACTTGCGGGCGATGTGGCTGGAGAGGATCCCGCCGACCGTGCGGTTGACGTTGCGGACCTTGGTGGAGATGGAGACGTGCTCGCCCCGCTCCAGGGCCGGCTCGGCCTCCTTGACCAGGAGCCAGTCCAGCGCGTCGTCGAGCACCGGCGGCGGCGGCTCGACCCGGCGGCGCGGCGCGTCGGCCGGGACGTCCTCGGGGAAGGCCAGCACGTGCGTGAGGTCCACCCCACGCGCCTTCCAGTGCTCGATGGCCGCGTCGGCCTGCAGCAGGTCGACGCGCCCGATGAGCTCGTCCACGGTGCGCACGCCGAGCGACGCCATGATCCCGCGCAGCTCCTCGGCCACGAAGAAGAAGAAGTTGATGACGTGCTCGGGCTTGCCCTGGAACTTCTTGCGCAGTTCTGGGTCTTGCGTCGCAACCCCCACGGGGCAGGTGTTGAGGTGGCACTTGCGCATCATGATGCAGCCGGCCGCGATCAGCGGCGCCGTCGAGAAGCCGTACTCGTCGGCCCCGAGCATCGCGGCGATCGCCACGTCGCGCCCGGTCTTGAGCTGGCCGTCGGTCTGCACGACGATGCGGCCGCGCAACTGGTTCTTGAGCAGCGTCTGCTGGGTCTCGGCCAGGCCGATCTCCCAGGGCACGCCGGCGGCGACGATCGAGCTCAGCGGCGACGCGCCGGTGCCGCCGTCGTGGCCGGCGATGAGCACGTGGTCGGCGTTGGCCTTCGCCACGCCGGCCGCGAC
>CAZXNX010000060.1:0-4765 GCA_964642225.1 uncultured Solirubrobacteraceae bacterium
GCGCGGGGCCGGGGTGGCGGGCACCATCACCGCCCTGGTGGCCTCCGGGGAGCCCGTGCTCGTCGTGAGCGCCGACGCCCACGCCCGGCTCGGCCACCTGCACGAGCGGATGGGGGGCTTCACCCTCACCGATCACGATGCGCTGGAGCGCCGCCCCGGGGCGGCCGAGGCGTTCACGCACGTCGTCGTCCTCGACCCGCCGGCGGGCCGCGCGCAGGACGAGCGCCTGCACGCCGGTGCCCCGGGCTCCTTCACCCATCTTGCCTGGGGAGAGCCTGAGCTACGCTTTGCCGAGCATGTGCTCACCGCCACACACGATCTCCGGCCGCCGCTGGCAGCGCTCTTCCGCGCGCTGCGCGACGCCGGGCCGCTTGCCGCGGGCGGGCTCGAGCCGGTCATCCTCGCCGAGGGGCGCTCGCCCGCGCTCGCCGGCCGTCTCCTGCGGGTGCTGGACGAGCTCGGGCTCGCCGACATCGATGCGGGGTCTCGTAGCGTCGCCGTGCGCGCCGGGGCGCCCCGCACCGACGTCGAGCGCTCGGCCACGTACCGGCGCAGCGCCGCGCGGCTGGCGGAGGGCGCGACATGGCTGAACCGATCGCTCCCCCGGGCGGCGTGAGTGCGGAAAGCAGCGGCCTGAGGCCTCGCGTTCCGGCCGTCCCCGACGGACACGCCGCGACGCAGGTGTCGCGCGGCCCGGTCGACGAGCACCACGCCACCAACGGCGACGTCGTCGCGCCGCTGGCGGATGAGCGGCTCACCGAGGCCGAGCAGCGGATGCTCGGCGACCTCTTTGCGATCGTCGAGGAGCACGCCGACGACGCCGCCACCGAGATCGACCGCGACCGCGTCGTCGACGCGTTCCTGTTCGCCTGCGAACACCACGCCGACCAGCGCCGCAAGTCCGGCGAGGCGTTCATCATCCACCCGGTCGGCGTGGCCAAGATCTGCGCGGGGATGCGGCTCGACACCGAGACGCTCTGCGCCGCGCTGCTGCACGACACCGTCGAGGACACCACCGCCTCGCTCGAGGAGGTCACCGAACGCTTCGGCGCGGACATCTGCGCCCTCGTCGACGGGGTCACCAAGCTCACCGGCATCACCTTTCAGTCGCGCGACGAGGCGCAGGCCGAGAACTACCGCAAGATGATGATCGCGATGGCCACGGACATCCGGGTCATCCTCATCAAGCTCGCCGACCGCCTGCACAACATGCGCACGATCGCCGCGCTCCCCAAGCAGAAGCAGATCGAGAAGGCCAAGGAGACGCTGGAGATCTACGCGCCGATCGCCCACCGCCTGGGCATCCACGCGATCAAGTGGGAGCTGGAGGACCTGGCCTTCGCCGCCCTGCACCCGCGCAAGTACCAGGAGATCAAGGGCCTGGTCAACCAGCAGCGCGAGGAGCGCGAGAGCTACGTCGTCAAGGCGGGCGAGTACCTGCGGCGCGAGCTGGAGGCGCTGGGCATCGAGGCGGAGATCTCCGGCCGGGCCAAGCACTTCTATTCGATCTACTCGAAGATGACCAAGAAGGGCCGCGAGTTCAACGAGATCTACGACCTCACGGCGATGCGCGTGGTCACGCACTCGGTGAAGGACTGCTACGGCGCGGTGGGCGTCATCCACTCGCTGTGGAAGCCGCTGCCCGGCCGCTTCAAGGACTTCATCGCGATGCCGAAGTTCAACATGTACCAGTCGCTGCACACGACGGTCATCGGCCCCGAGGGGCTGCCGCTGGAGATCCAGATCCGCACCGGCGAGATGCACGACATGGCCGAGCTCGGCGTCGCCGCGCATTGGATCTACAAGGAGGGCCGGCCCGGCGCGGCGGGCGGCCGCGACGCGATCGAGGGCGAGGCCAAGCTCAAGTGGCTGCGCTCGATGCTCGACTGGCAGCAGGAGCTGCAGGACCCCCAGGAGTTCGTCGACAACCTCAAGGTCGACCTCTTCGACGAGGAGGTCTTCGTCTTCACGCCCAAGGGCGAGGTCAAGTCCCTGGCCGTCGGCGCGACCCCGCTGGACTTCGCCTACGAGGTCCACACCGAGATCGGCCACCGCTGCGTGGGGGCCAAGGTCAACGGCAAGATCGTGCCGCTGCACTACGAGCTCAAGAGCGGCGACATCGTCGAGATCCTCACCGCCAAGCGCGATCGGGGCCCGTCCCGGGACTGGCTGACGCTCGTGCGCACCACCCGCGCGCGCAACAAGATCAAGCAGTGGTTCAAGGCCGAGTCCCGCGAGGACACCGAGCACACCGGCCGCCAGCTCTTGCAGGAGCACATGGCCAAGGCCGGCCTGCCCGCCCAGAAGATCACCGGCTCGGCCCTGCTGGCGGACGTCATCCGCGAGATGGGGTTCAAGAAGGGCGACGACTTCTACATCGCGCTGGGCGGCGCGAAGATCTCGCCCAAGGTCGTCGTCAACAAGGTCATGCAGCGCCTCAAGCAGGGCGAGGCCGCCGAGACCGACCCGACGGCGGCGGAGGATCTCGTCTCGTCGACCAGCCGCCGGCGCCAGCCGACGGGCTCCTCGGTCAACTACGGGATCTCCGTCGAGGGCGTCGACGACGTGATGCTGCGCATGGCCAAGTGCTGCCGCCCGGTGCCGGGCGACCCGATCGTCGGCTACGTGTCCCTCGGGCGCGGCATCACCATCCATCGCGACGACTGCCCCAACACCGCCGCGCTGCGCAAGGACCCCGAGCGGTTCGTGCACGTGCACTGGGAGGGCGACCACGAGACGTCGTTCAAGGTCGAGATCCAGATCGACGCCTACGACCGTCACCGGCTGCTGGAGGACATCTCCCGGACCCTGGCCGAGGCGGGCATCAACATCGTCGAGGCCCGTTGCCTGTCGCACCCGCCGATGGTCAAGAACAGCTTTGTCGTCGAGGTCGCCGACACGGGGGTTCTGAAGTCCACCATCGGGCGGCTGCGCAACGTGGAGGGCGTGTTCGACGCGTTCCGCGTCACGCCCGGCGCGGGCTGATCAGGCCACGATCAGCAGGGCGTCCGGCCGGACGCTGAAGTTCGCATGGTCGTAGTCCCCGATGTGGTCCCCGTCGACGTGCACAGGCACGAGGCGGCCGTCGGTGGAGGTCACGGCGAAGGGCTCACCGGTGTCGAACGTGGTCACCGCCTTGCTCTTGGCCACGTCGAAGCGGTCGACGAGCAGGCGGGAGGCCAGCGAGGGCATCACGGTCGGGGTGGTCTTGCGCAACACGATCCCCGAGAGCGCGCCGGAGTCGAGCTCGGTGCCCAGCGCCACGCGCACGGGCCGGCCGTTGAAGTAGGTGTACGGGTCGCTGTTCTGCACGACGACGGTGGCCCCGTCGACGGTGGTGCCGTCGGCGAGGTCCAGGCGCAGCTCCGGCGCCTTGCGCACGTAGCTGCGCGCGAAGGTCGTCGCGCCGGACCAGGCGAAGTAGCTCTGGCGGAAACGGGCCTTCATCTTCGGGTTGTCGTCCACGCGGGAGACGACGGCGGCGTCGAGGCCGATCCCGGAGGCGAACAGGAACGCGCGGCCGTTGACGACGCCGACGTCGATCGGCCGCGGCTCCCAGCGGTCCGCCATGGCCAGGAGGTGCTCGGTGGCATCGACGATGTCGTCGGGGATGCCGAGCATGCGCGCGAACACGCTGTTGGAGCCGCCCGGCAGGCAGGTCAGCGGCGTCCGGGAGCCGACGAGGCCGTTGGCCGCCTCGTTGACGGTGCCGTCGCCGCCGAACGCGACGACGAGGTCGTAGCCCTCGTCCGCCGCCTCGCGGCACAGCTCCGTGGCGTGGTTGCGGGCGGTGGTGTGCACCGCCTCGACGTCGTAGGTGGCGCTGAGGGCGGCCACCACGAGCTGGGCAAGGTGCCCCGACACCGTGGTGGCGTAGGGGTTGACGATGATCAGCAGCCGCTTGCGGGGGCCGGCGGCGCGGAGGGTGGCGGTGTCCCGCAGGCGTTCGAAGGGCTCGGTGCTGGCCATGCTCGGCAGAAGATTAGGCTGCCGGGATGCGCGAGCGCCGCATCCTGTGTTTCGGGGACTCCTTCGTGGCCGGGATCGGCGATCCCCAGGGGCTCGGGTGGGTCGGCCGCGCGGTCGCCCGGGCGGTCGCTGACGGGGTCCCGGCGCACGCGGTCAACCTCGGGGTGGGCGGGGCGACGTCGCGCGACGTCCTGGGCTGGTGGTTGCCGCGCTCCCTCCTGCACGTGTCCGAGGAGGACGACATGCGCCTCGTCGTCTCCTTCGGCGCCAACGACGCCATCAAGGGGCGCATCGCCCCGGAGGTGTCGGCCAGCGCGCTGGGGTCGATCCTCGACGGGGCCGCCGAGCGGCGACTCGGGGTGTTCGTCGTCGGGCCCGGCCCGGTGGGGGAGGGGAGCGACGACGCCCGCGTCCTGGCCCTCGACGATCGGTTCGCCGCGCTCACCGCCCGGCGGGGCGTGCCGTACGTGCCGGTCGCCCGCGCCCTGCTGGCCGATGCGACGTGGACGCAGGAGGCCCGCCGCGGCGACGGCGCCCACCCGGGCGCCGGCGGCTACGAGGTGCTGACCAACCTCGTCCTGGCGGGCGGGTTCGTCGATTGGTTACGGCAGGAGCGCGACTGAGCCGCGGTGTTCGAGGGCCCCGCCCGAGAACCCGCAATGACGCAAGGCCCCCGGCCGCGGCGTCACAGCCAATGGTTCTTCCTGAAGAACACGATCATCCCGACCAGCACGCAGACCATCAGGCCGATCACGACGAAGAAGCCCTCGCTGCTGTTCTGGCCGGGCACGTGGTT
>CAZXNX010000060.1:4775-10359 GCA_964642225.1 uncultured Solirubrobacteraceae bacterium
GGGCTAGAGCCAGCCGCGGCGACGGAAGTACCCGACCATCCCGATCAGGATGACCAGCATCGCCCCGAGCACGATCCAAAAGGCGGTGGTGCCGCCCTCACCGGGGACGTGCGAGTTCATCCCCCAGATGCTGGCGATGAGGGTGAGCGGCAGGAAGATGACGCTGGCCGCGGTGAGGATCCGGAAGATGTCGTTCTGGCGGTGCTGGATCACCGACTCGTTGGAGTCCTCGATGCCCTCGACGACCTCCTTGAAGTTCTCGAGCATGTCCCAGATGCGCTCGCCGGCATCGTTGATGTCGTCGAAGTAGATCTCGAGGTCCTCGGGGATGTAGCGCTTGGTGCGCTCGAGGTCGGCCAGCGCGGCGCGCTGCGGCCGCACCACCTTGCGGAAGGTGATGATCTCCTGCTTGGCGTCGGAGATGTCGCGCACGATCTTCTCCGAGTCGCCCTCGAAGATCGCGTCCTCCAGCCGCTCCAGCTTGTTGCCGATCTTGCGCAGCATGGGGAAGGAGGCGTCGACGCAGTCGTCGACGATCCGGTAGAGCAGGTAGCCGGGGCCCTTGCTGAAGATGTCGTCGCGCAGCGCCTCGCGGGAGCGGACCCGCTCGAACAGGTACTCCAGCGGCGGCAGCTCGGAGTTGGGGAGGGTGATGAGGAAGTCGGGGCCGACGAAGACGTCGAGCTCGGCGGCGTTCAGGCGCCCGACGGTCTTGTCGAAGACCGGGAAGTGCAGCACGACGAACAGGTAGTCGTCGTAGGTGTCGACCTTCGGGCGCTGGTTGCGCGAGAACACGTCCTCGTAGTCGAGGTCGTGGAAGTCGAAGTGCTCTTCGAGGAAGACCCGGTCGACCTGACGGGGGCGATCGATGTGGAACCAGCGCAGCCCGTGCGCTTCGACCGTCTCGACGTGGGGGGCGTCTGCCTCAGCCTCGACGCCGACCGGCAGGTCGCGCGATCGGGCAGGCCGGCGCAGGCGTGGCCGCGGAAGGCTCGGCACGGGGACTTCGCGGGTCGTCGGTCGCGGGCATGACCGGGTCAGTGTACCGGCCCGGTGCCCCGGATCGGCGCGCTGGGCTGCGCCTTGCGCAAGCGGCCCGGAGTCGTGAGGTTGCCCGCAGCGGGACCCTTGCTATTCTCCCCTGCCACATAGGACACATCCAGAGGGGTGGAGGGACTGGCCCGATGAAACCCCGGCAACCCCCCACAGCGAAAGCTGAGGGGAAGGTGCCAATTCCTGCGAGATGTGGCAAAGCGCTTCCAACAGATGCCTTCGCCACGTACCAACACGGCGGAGGTTTCATCGAAATGGCAGCAACGAATCTGAAGTGCCGGGAGTGCAAGACCGAGTATCCGCTCGACGCGAGCTACGTCTGCAACCGCTGCTTCGGCCCCCTCGAGGTCACGTATGACCACTCGGCGCTCGGCGATCCCTCCGAGGTCCGCCGGCGCATCCAGGGCGGGACGCAGAACATCTGGCGCTACGCCGACTTCCTGCCGCTGACCACGCCGCCGGCGGCCGCGGGCCGCCGTTCGTCGCAGGTGGGCCTGCCCGCGGGCTGCACGCCGCTCATCCGCGCCGACCGCCTGGCCGACCACCTCGGCCTGCGCGAGGTGTGGGTCAAGAACGACGCCCACAACCCGACACACTCCTTCAAGGACCGTGTGGTCTCGGTCGCCGTGGCCCGCGCCCGCGAGCTGGGCTTCGAGACGCTGGCCTGCGCCTCGACCGGCAACCTGGCCAACTCGGTCGCAGCCCACGCCGCGGCCTTCGGGATGCCCTCCTACGTCTTCATCCCCTCCGACCTCGAGGAGCAGAAGGTCCTGGCGACCGGGATCTACGGCACCAACCTCGTGAAGGTGAAGGGCAACTACGACGACGTCAACCGTCTCTGCACCGAGCTGTCGGGCGAGCGCGAGTGGGCCTTCGTGAACGTCAACATGCGCCCGTACTACGCGGAGGGCTCCAAGACGCTCTCGTACGAGATCGCCGAGCAGCTCGGCTGGGAGACGCCCGACCGGGTCGTCGCCCCGATCGCCTCCGGGTCCCTCTTCACCAAGCTCGCCAAGGGCTTCGAGGAGTGGCAGGAGCTGGGGCTGATCTCCGGGACGACCCCCACCATGAACGGCGCCCAGGCCACGGGCTGCTCGCCGGTCGCCCAGGCCTACGACGCCGGCCTGGACGTGTGCCGCCCGGTGCGCCCGGACACCATCGCCAAGTCGCTGGCCATCGGCAACCCCGCCGACGGCCCGTACGCCCTGGAGCTGGCCCGCCGCACCGGCGGCGCGATCGACGCCGTCACCGACGACGAGATCCGCGCCGGGATCCGGCTGCTGGCCGAGAAGACGGGCATCTTCACCGAGACCGCCGGTGGCGTCACCACCGCGACCCTGGCGAAGCTGGCCGAGCGTGGCGACATCGACCCGGACGAGCGGGTGGTGCTGGTCATCACCGGCGACGGGCTCAAGACGCTGGACGCGGTGCGCGACACCTTCACCGCGTTCGAGATCCCGGCCTCGTTCGACGCGTTCGTCGAACAGGTCGAGGGTGCGACGGTGAGCGTCTGATGGCCGTCACGGTGAAGCTCCCCACCCAGCTGCGCGCCAATGCGGGCGGCGCCTCTGCGGTCGAGGTGCAGGGCGCCACGGTCGGCGAGGCGCTCGACGCGCTGTTCGCCGCCCACGGCGAGCTGCGCGACCGCATCAGCGACGAGGACGGCGGCCTGCGCCGGTTCGTCAACGTCTACGTGGACGGCGACGACATCCGGTTCGGCGACGGGCTGGACACCGCCGTGCGCGACGGGGGAGAGATCACCATCCTCCCCGCCGTCGCCGGCGGCTGACGCCCAGCGGGCACACAAGGACTGTCGCGTCCGCGACAGACGGCGCGGCGGCGCCGCGGGAGGGTTGACGGTGTCAGCCCACCCGTCCGAAGGGATCGTCAGATGCGCCGCAGCCCCGCCCCCCGCCGTCCGTCTCATGTTGGTGCCAACCCGCTGGACTCCGGCGCGGGTCCGGAGCACACTGACGCCATGCACGATCACCGGTCCCGCCCGTTCCGCGCCGTCCTCGCCGCGCTCGCGGTGACCCTTGCGGTGGCGGTGGTCCCGGCGACCGCCGGCGCCGCGTCCGGCACGGTCACGCTGTTCCCGACCACGACGGCCGACGCGCATCCGTTCGGCATCACCGCCGGCCCGGACGGCAACGTGTGGTTCACCGAGAAGAACGTGGGAAAGATCGGGCGGATTGCGCCCGGTGCACCCAACGCCATCGACGAGTTCTCTTCCGGGGCCGGCTCCGCGCCGGAGGGCATCACCACGGGCCCTGACGGCAACCTCTGGTTCACCGACGGCAACAAGGTCGGCAAGATGACGCCGGCCGGCGTGCCCACGATCTACAACGGCTTCGGCATCATCGGCGGCCGCGGCATCGCGGCCGGCCCCGACGGCAACCTGTGGGTCGTCGACGGGCAGGGCGACCAGCTCGTCGCCGTCAAGCCCGACGGGACGAAGGCGGACGCGGTCACGTTCCCGACGGCCGGCGCCAACGCCCAGCAGATCACCCGCGGCCCGGACGGCAACATGTGGTTCACCACGTCCAACACGGACAAGGTCGGCCGCCTGAACATGGGCGTCACGCCCCACACCATCACCGAGTTCCCGATCGCACCGGGCTCCGGCGCCCGCGGCATCGCCGTCGGCCCGGACGGCAAGATCTGGTTCGCCCAGTCCAACCTCAAGAAGATCGGCCGGATGGCGACCGACGGCACCGGCTACGAGCAGAGCGGCACGACGATCGCCCCGACGAGCGATCCGGAGGGCATCGCCGCCGGGCGCGACGGGGCGATGTGGATCTCGATCTTCAACGGCCGCCAGATCGGGCGGATGGACACAGCCCTGGCGCTGACGCAGTTCGCGGCCGGCACCCCGGCCGACATGGGCCCCCGGTACATCACGCAGGGCTCCGACGGGAACATGTGGTTCACCGACGAGTTCCACAGCGCGATCGGCCGCATCACCGTGGATCCCCCGCCGGTCGTCAAGGACCCGGACACGAACCCGCCGGACACCACCCCCGACACGACGCGGCCCGTCGTGAGCAAGCTGAAGCTCAGCGCCACGTCCTTCGTGGTGGGCAGCGCCTTCACCGCCAAGGTGGCCAAGTCCAAGGCCAAGGCCAAGCGCCCGATCGGCACCGAGATCCGCTTCCGCCTGTCGGAGGACGCCACCGTGTCGCTCGCGATCGAGCGGGCCCAGAGCGGGCGCCGCCAGGGCTCGAGCTGCCGCAAGCCCTCCAAGGCCAACCGCAAGGGCAAGGCGTGCACCCGCTACACCGTGTCGGGCACGCTGCGGAGGGAAGGGCGCACGGGGGCCAACACCGTCGCCTTCAGCGGGCGGATCGGCACGAAGCCCCTGTCGGCCGGGCGCTACCGGGTCGCCGTGACCGCTCGTGACGCGGCGGGCAACGCCACCGCCAAGACGGTCCGGGCGGGCTTCACCGTGGCGCGCCACCGCTGATCTGGAAGAGTTGCGCGATGGACATGACCCGTCCCGAGGCGGTGGTCGCGGCCCCGGCCGTGCCCGCCGCCGCGCCGCGCTGGCCCGCCCTGGACGCCCTCGTCTCGATGGTCGCGATCCCGCTCGTCACCCTTGGCCTCGCCTTCGTCATCTCCTGGCAGACCGGGTTCCGCGGGCTCATGCCCTGGGCGCTGGCCATCCTCATCGGCCCGGTGGCCGGCAACGCGCTCCTGGGTCGCCTGCGGGGACGGCGCAGCGGCGACATCGCCGTGTGGAGCGTCATCTCGATCGCCGCCTGCGTGGCCGTCCTGCTGGCCGTGGCGTTCGTGATGATCGTGGTCATCGCCGTGGAGCTGGGCGACTGGGGCGGCTCCCGGGCGGGCGACTGAGGGCGCCGCGGCACACTCCCAGGATCTCCCCAGGTTCGGCGCATAGGCTGGGCCTTCCGCCACGCCACCCGAGGATCCCCGCCATGCGCCCGCTCAGCATCGTCCTGCCGCTCGTCGTCGTCAGCACCCTGCTCGTCGCCGGCTGCGGAGGCTCCTCGTCCTCCGGGACGACCGCGACCGTCCCGTCCGGGAATCTCGGGGCCACCTCGATCACCAACCCGGATGCCCCGCGGCGGGCGCTCGTGCTCGAGGTCCGCAACGAGTACCCGTACAGCTTCGATCTCTCCGACGACGCCGATCCGACCAACGCGAAGAAGACGTGGTCCTACCCGCTCGGTCGCATCCGCGGCCGGTCCACCGAGAACTACGTCTCCATGACCGTCGACTCGGAGAAGACGGTGAACATCACCGGCAAGGCAGAGATCCAGGGCGGCAAGAAGATCGAGCTCAAGTTCGCGGCCACCCTGAAGTGCTCAACGGCCACCACGTGCACGGCTTCGGGCCGGACGAGCTCTGTCCCGTCCCAGCTCACGGTCACGTTCGAGCCGACCAGCGACAAGTACCTGTACCCGAGCCCTGCCGGTGGCGAGGGCGCGCTCATCGTCACCATCGCCGCCGCGAGCTGACCGGCGAAGCGCGCCCGGCAGGATTTGAACCTGCGACCTCCCGCTCCGGAGGC